>JBBAUQ010000015.1:0-17224 GCA_040398125.1 Solirubrobacterales bacterium
TGGCTCCCAGTTGGCTCCCCCCCGGGGGAGGACGAGCTCCAGGACAGCACTCGCACGGCGGTCGGAGATGAACCGCCCGGGCATCACACGTCCGGCAGTCCGAATCGGCTCCAGCTCACGATCGAGGAAGACGACCTCGATCGGAAACCGCATCCCGAAGGTGTGGACCGATCGACAGCGCGGGATGAGCAGACCGCTCCCGGCCGTCTCACGGGGAAGTAAGGCCAGGCCCAGCAGGCGGGCCAACTGGGTGGTGGCGATCGGGACAGGAACGCCCTGGACCGGGAGGGTCGAGAGGTTGCGAAACCTGTGAGGGCAACCTTCCATCCCCGGTCAAGCCCGTAGCGGGGAAGCCCCTCCCCCTCCCCTGCCCTTCCTGGGTCAGGACCCGCGCTCCCGAACGATTCCTCGGTTCGGTGGGGGCAGTATCACGAAGCGGGGCCGATGGGGTGAAAGGCCACTTTCAGGGACGGAGGGTGCGCGGGGGGCCGGCCCTGCCCCGTAATGATGCTGGCGTCTCGGATCGGACTTCGCGATCGAGGTCCGAACGGAGCTTCAAACGTGGAAGAGAAGACGACTCGCAGAGGAAACTATGAATCGGGGGCCGACTACGTCCTCGAGTACGGGAACCTGCGTTTCTCCTTCAACGAGCGTGACTTCTGCCAGCGCCTCGAGCAGGCGGCCGTCCGCCTGGGCCTGATCCAGCCAGGGCTCACTCCGCATGAGACCCAGGATCTGCTCCACCTAGCGGTCAACGGCGAGGTCGAGGAGCCGCTCTCGGAGTTCGGTGACCACGTGAACCGGAACTGGGATGAACTGGTCGGACCGGGCAACCAGAACTTCGTCCATTGGTTGAGGCGTCTGGTCTTCCGTGGGGCGTGGCTCGATCAGCGAGTCAAGGAGGGAGAACTGGACATCGTCTTCGATGACGTCCAGCAGACCTTCGGCTACATCCAGCCGGAACGAAGCCCGGAGGCTATTTCCCTCTCCAAAGAACCCTCTTGGCGGCGCGTAGCATTCCGCCGCTAGATCCCGAAAGTACATCCGCATTGGAGTCGGTCCGGCCCACCAGGTCCGACAGACGCGAAGCTGCGGTGGCAGGCTCGAGGCTTCCGAGCTCACCGCGAAGCCGGCGCAGGGCCTCGGCCTGATCGCGGTCGAGGATCGAGTCCTCGCCGACGACGAAGCAGCCCGCGATGTTGATTGCCGGGGTGACCTGCATGGCTGCCAATCCGGCGTCGAGTTTGATCGAGGCATTCTCGGTCGTCTTGACCGCGTCATAGACCTCCTGGTCCTTGGGGGTGCCCCAGAGCACGGTGGCGATCACCGTGACCGATCCGGCGCCTTCCTCCTCCAGCTCGCGGCCGGTCCCGAATGCCTCCTTGACCGGGTCCACCGCTCCGTAGGCGTTGGCCAGTCGGGTCAGGGAGTCGACCAACAGCACCACGTCGGTTCCGGTCTCGGCCTTCCGCCGCACCTTGGCAAGTACCTTCTCGGCCAGCTTCTTCTGGCTGTCGGCACCCCGGTCGGCCGGAGCTGACTCGATCTCGACACCCTGGACCTCGCGCTTCCAGGCCGTTACCTCCTCCGGGCGCTCGTCGACGAGCAGGACCACCACCTCGGTCCCGTCTCCCGAGGCGGCAACGATTCCATTGGCGAGCGACCGCAGCAGGGTCGTCCTGCCGGAACGGGGCTGGGCCTCGACCAACATCCTTTGGCCGAACGCCAGGGGTGCCAGCAGATCGACCGAGCGGGCAAGAACATCGCCCTTCTCGACCTTCAACGGGATCTTTCGATGGGGACGAACCGGCGTGAGATTCTCGAATGACTGTTTGGGAGCCTTGCCCCGTCCGCCCCTCGAGCGCCTTGAGCCGCCGCCCTGTCGCCTGGCCGGTCGGTCATCGCTGGGCGGCTTCCCGTTGACCGTCTCGATCCGGGAGAGCGAGGGCCTTCGCTCCCCCTTCCTGGGTGGCCGGACCGGCCCACTGACCTCATCGCCATCCTTCAGCTCGCAGCGCTTGATCTGGGCCGGGGAAACATAGATGCCGTCTTCAGGGAGGTCGGATCCGTGAACTATCCCGATGCCCTTGGCGGTCACCTCGAGTCGGCCGGTCGCCTTTGACGGGACGTCTCGTCGACGTTCCCCCCCGGACCGGTCGCCTTCCCGCCTTCTCCGCCGTCCTGAATCGGAACGGCGGCGGTCCCGTCGCCCACCGGATCTGGACTCCGCTGCCACCCGGGCACGTTCTTCCGGGGCCGGCTTGCCATCATCCATCTCGGACAGAACGGTGATCAGTTCTTCGCGCCGCATGAGGCGGAATCCCTCGACTCCGGCCCCTCCGGCCAACTCATGGAGTTGGGCCAGTGACATCGATTCAAGGTCGGTCATTTCAATCTCTGCTCCTTGGCTAGGCCCGGTCCGGGCGGACGTTGCGTAGGTCTGGGTCCGCGCCCGGGTGACGGGAGGCGTGCTGCCTGTTTTGGTTGCGCCCTGCAGATTATTGGAGTTCGGGCAACGGTCAGGCTGCCGTTACGCGACCGCCGGGGTTGAGACCCTCGGCAAGAACTGTTTCCAGCCAGTCCTCGACCTCGGCCTCACGCTGTGAGGCAGACCATCCCAGCTCGGCCGCCATGACCTTGGAGAGGGCCTCGACGTCATCGCGCTGCGCAAGGCTGGAGGCAGCGGTTACCCCGAGCCGAGTTCTCCTGAGGAGGACATCGGAGATGCTCCTGGCCTGCTCCTGACGGCAGGCCAGAACTACCTCGGCCATCAGGTCCGGGCGCCCCGGAACCACCGGGCGCGCGAACTCCGGACTCTCCCCAGCCAGGGCCAGGACCTTCTTCGCAGCATGCCCGTAGCGGAAGGCCAACTGGGTAACGGAATCCCGGTCGACACCGGAAGGCGGATCGATCTCGTCCGGATCGAGCTCCATCCCCAACGGGATCTCGGCAGTCACGCAGGGGGCCTCACGCCCGGCCCGGGCGACGATCCGGTCCACCGTCTGTTGGGCCATGCGCCGCCAGGTGGTCAGCTTGCCCCCGGTGATCGTCAACATTCCGGAGGAGGTCTCGAACAGCTCGGCCCGTCGTGAGATATCCACGGACTTTCGCGGGTCGCCGGTGCTGATCAGGGGGCGAACCCCGGCATAGGCCCCGACCAGATCGGAGTCGGTCAGCGTCAGGCCGAAGAACTCATTGATCGCACCCAGCAGGTACTCGATGTCATCGGTCGGCACCTGGATGGCATCCAGGGACCCCGGGTAGTCGACATCGGTCGTCCCCACGAGGGTACGGCCGTACCAGGGCAGGGCGAAGATGCTCCTGTCCTGACCGGCAGGAACCACGCAGGCTGCATCGCCCATGTCGAGGGCCTCGGTCGGCAGCAGGAGGTGGGTACCCCTGCTCGGGGCGATCTTCGGCATGTCCTCCTCCCGCTCGATCTCCCCCGGCCTGATCTGGTCGGCCCAGACACCGGTGGCGTTGACTACGTTGTCGGCGGTCAGGCGGTGTTCCTCACCGGTCTCCCCGTCACGGAAGAAAACGGTGTCGGCGCCCCCGGCAACCGGCTCGATCCCGGTGACCAGGGCCCGGTTCAGGCTGATCGCCCCGAAGCGCTCGGCCTCCCCGAGGGCAGTCAGCACGAGTCTCACGTCATCGGTCTGGCAGTCGTAGAAGAGGAAGGCCGATTCAGGTGCACAGTCGGCCAGGGCCGGCACCATCTCGACTGCCTCGGATCCCTCAATCGTCCGGTGGCGATCCGGTGACCAGCTGCCCTGGGCCTCGCCCGGACGTCCCAGTCGGCGCCGTTCGCGGAAGGACCGCCCTGTCTTCCCAGAGCCGACCCCGGCGAGCACGTCGTAGGCGTTCAGGCCGAGGGACATCATCCGCTCCTTGCCATCCCCGACCGGGAGCGGCACCAGGTAAGGGGTCGGGTACACGAGGTGCGGCGCCAGGCGGACCATCAGCTGCCGTTCCAGCAGGGCCTCGCGGACCAGGCCGATGTCGAACTGCTCGAGGTATCGAAGGCCTCCGTGGACCATCTTGGAAGAACGAGAGGAAGTGCCGAAAGCGAAGTCCCTGCCCTCGAGAAGGGCGACCGAGTAGCCGCGGGAGGCCGCGTCGAGGGCGACACCGGCACCGGTTATTCCGCCGCCGATGACCACGACCTCGAAGTGCCCTCCGGAAACCTCCTCCAGTGCCCGCCCGCGCTCGATCATCGGCTCACCACTTGAACCGCCGCGCCAACAGGACCGTGGCACCGCCGATACCTCCACTCACCAGGACCCAGATGAGGGCAGCGATACCGGGCGAGGGACCGGGGCCGCCCTGGGAGGCGGCCAGGATGGCCTCGCTCGGTGGGGTGATAGGACCGATGCCCGGGACGGCCGTCTCCCCCGGTGCAGTCTCGCCCGGCTGGTCGGTTCCGGGACCGGGAATGAAGGACTCCTCGGCGTCACCACCGGCCTTCTGGGAACCACTTCCCGATGCCGAACCCGAAGAAGACGGACTTCCGGTTGCACCGGAACTCGTCGAGCCCCCGGTGCCGGAGGAACTTTCAGATGGGGTCGAGCTGGAATCTCCGGCACTGATCGGCGGCGGGGTGGGTTCCGATGGGGCCCTGGGCGGGGCCGACACGGGGAGGCTGTCACTGGCCAGACCGATCAGGGCATCACCGGTGACCCAAACGGGGGTCTGATCACTGGTCTTCGAGTACTCGATCACCCCGGAGCGTCCCTGGCGTGACTGCAGGTAGTCGAGGCCGGAGCGGCCCGACTCCGAGAGATACGACGGCTTCCGACCGAGGGAGCTGAGTCCCTGCAGGACGATGCCGGTGGACTGGGAGTTGACCTTGCCCCGGTACCCGAAACCGCCCGAGGACTTCTGGATCGACTCGAGGTAGGAAAGGGCGCGGCTCGTTCGTTTACCCCGGGCGAGGAGCTGGAGCACCGTCCCGGTGGAGTCGGGGTCACTGGAAGCAGACGCTGTCACTCCCCAGCCGCCGTTCGGTGCCTGGGCCGACTTCAGCCACTTGACCGACTTGCGGGCTGTCCCCGGTGCATCTGCGGCACGAAGTGCCAGGGCGGCGTAGGCTGCGACATTGACCCGGCCGCCGAGTGTCCGGTCGCGGTCTACGGCAGCCTTGAGCCGCTTGACGAGGTTCCGCCCGCCAAAATCACGGGGGTCTGCGCCGGAGGCATGGACGGCCAGGATCGCCAACGAGAGATCGCTCGGGCCATCGATCCGGGCCCGATTGCTGCGCAGGTAACCGATCGGTGAGTTGCCTGACCGGCGAACGTCGAGCGGGTTGCGACCGGCGGCAGCCAGACCGATCGCGACCCGGGCAGTCATCGTGACCGATGAATCGGACCTCGGAGAGGCGCCGAAGCCGCCATCGCTGTTCTGCTGTCCGGCCAGCCAGGACTTGGCCAGCCTCGTCTCCCTGGACTGGGATGCCTCGGCCGGCCGCGGAAAGGCGACGAGGGTCAGCGAGATCGCAACCAGGAATATCCCGGCCGTCCCGGGGAGCTTCTGCCACTCGAACCGCCGACGGAATCTTTCCAGGGCCGAGACGATCGCCGGCCCGGCGATAAGCGCAAACGCGACATTCCCGATGATGTGGGCCAAGTCGAACGGAATTGATCTCACCTGTAAAGCAAGGTAGCGATCCGGGGTCACCTCCCCGCCAAAACCGACCAGAAACTGCAAGTTCATCCACAGGCCGAACACCAGACCGGCCAGTCCACAGGCTAGGGCCAGAGAGAGGCGACCGGCCCTTCCGGCAGTCACTTTCCACACCACCCAGCCCGCTACTCCGGCCATTCCCCAGCCAACCATCTGCCAGGGAGTCCAGATGCCCTGACCCAGCCAGAAGTTGGAGATCAGCCCGCCCAGTGCACCGACCGCGAACCCCGGGGCCGGGCCGAGGGCGTAGCCGGCGAACAGCACGATGTCAGTGGTAGCAACGACGTTGGGTAGCGGCGCCAGCAATACCCTCCCGGCGACCGCCATCGCGGCCAGTACGGCAACCAGGGCGACTACCTGGGACGGGGGCCGGGACCGTTCGTACCAGACCAGTCCGGTACCGATAACCAACAGCACGACTACGAGGCTGCCGAGTTGCCAGCTCATCGATCCGTCCCGTTGCGGAGTCTCGCCCGGATGAACTCGGCACCCTGCTCGACCGTGATGACCCCGGGGTGGTCGAGGACGCGGGCCACCTCGGTAGCGAAGTACCAGCCACCCGAGAGCAGGTCTCCGGCCCCGGCGTCGGCTATCAGCTCACCGTCACCGAGCAGGACCACCCGGTCAGCGAATGCTGCTGCAAACTCGACATCGTGGGTCGCAATCAGCACGGCAGCCCCGCGGGCCGAGATCAGGCTCACCAGGCCGGCGAGTCCGTCCTTCAGCGTGCGGTCCATGCCCCGGGTTGGCTCATCGAGGGCGACCAGGTCAGGAAGTTGGTCGCCTTCGGTCCGCCCAGCCAGCGCGATGGCCAGGGCAAGCCTCTGCCGCTCTCCTCCCGAAAGGTCACGGGGGTCTGCCGAGGGATCGATCTCCAGGCCGACCGCATCGAGTGCGGCCTGACCGGCCGGCCCGCCCAGCTCGCCCCCGACCGTCTCGCGTACCAGGAAATCACCTGGATTCTGAGTGAGCAGGGCGATGCCTCCCCTGGCCCCGATGCTGCCGGCGACCGGCTCGATCAGCCCGGCAGCGGCACGCAGGAGGGTCGACTTTCCGGCCCCGTTCCTTCCCATCAGGGCGACCTTCTCGCCGGGCTCGATCGCCAGGTCGATCCCCCGCAACACGTCGGTGGCCTTGCCACCGGTGCTCAGTTCGACCCAGAGATCCTCACAGCGAAGAGCCCGACCGTTGCCAACTGCCGGCAGGGTCGGACTGTCCGATCGAGCCGGCGGGGGCTCACTCCAGTCGAGCTCGGCCAGGTATGACCTGGCCTGCATCACCCCGGTAGGGAGGGAGTCGAGTGAGGCCAGGGAGAACATCCGGGCTGCCGGGGTCGCGAGTGCCGGGCTGGCTGCCAGAGAGAACTCCAGGAAGGCCTCTGGACGACCGTCGAAGACTGCCTGACCTCGCTCCAGGACGACCACCCGGTCGGCAGCGGCCAGGCAGCGTTCGAGGCGGTGTTCGGCCAGCAGGACCGCTACCCCCCATTCCTCGTTCAGTCGTCGGAGGAGCCAGATCAGCTCATCGCCGGCCACGGGATCCAACTGGGAGGTCGGCTCATCCAGCAGGATCAGGGACGGTCGTGTGACCAGGGCGGCTGCCAGGGCAACCCGCTGGAGCTCTCCACCCGACAGGGAGCCGACCGTCCGCTCGAGGAGGTGGGGAATAGCCAGGGCGAGGGCCACCTCTTCGACCGCCCTGGCCCGGACGGCGTCGCCATCGCCACGAAATCTGAGGGGAAGCTCGATCTCGGCAGCGACGGTCGTCGAGACCACCTGGGTCTCGGGCTCCTGGGCGACGTAGCCGACCAGGTCGGCCAACTCACCCGGCGCATGGGCGGCCGTATCCCGCCCCGAGAGGGAAACCCGACCACTGACCGCTCCGCCGTGGAAATGGGGCACGAGGCCACAGGCCGCCCTCAGCAGCGAGGACTTCCCCGACCCCGAGGGACCGGCGATCAGGACGAACTCACCCGGCGCAACCTCGAACGAGATGTCGGTCAGGGCCTCGGTCGGTGCGTCGGGATAAGAGCAGGAGAACTGCTCGAAGCTGAGCGGCGGCTCGGCACCCGAGATCTCAGTGACCGGAGCCACGTACCACCCTCCTCCCGGGCCAGGTGAACGTCCCGCCTGCAACGAGCGCCAGGGCAAGCAGGACGGATACCGGACCGGGCTGCCAACTGATCGTCGGGTAGGCATCCAAGCCAGAGCCACCGGTCAACAGGGTGATCAGCGCGATGGAGATGATCGAGAGCCCGGCGAGCCTGAACCGGAGGTCGTGCCTCGACCTCTGTCTGGCGGGCGGTGTGGGTGGGTCCGATCTCGAGTAGCCGCGCAGCTCGAGGGTGGCGGCGACGTCAACGGAGCGGTCCAGGGAGCCGGTCAGCAACCTCCGGGCAGAAACGGCCCTGGTCACCGGTGCCGCCCCGGGCCCCCGGAGTGTTGCGGCCTCGGCCAGACGGGCCTGGTCATTGACCGCCAGTGGAACCAACCGGGAGACCAGGGTCGCAGTGAGGGCCGAGCGGCGGGCAACGCGGTGCACAGCTCTCAGGATGCGGTCCGGGTCGACGGCCGCCGACCAGACCCCGATCACGACCATCGTCCCGAGGGCCCGCAGGCCGATGATGCTGCCGGCCGCGAGGGCCTCGGCCGTCACGTTGACCATCCCGAAGAGGGGCCACTCCCCGAGACGACCGAGCACGGTCGAACCCCGCCCGCTGACCAGGCCGTTCACCAGCACCAGGAAGGCCGCGATCGCCAACCCCAGTCGGAGCGAGAAGAGGACCGCCCGTCTGCACCCGGCACCGATACCGGCGAGACTCGCTCCGAGGACGGCTGCCGAGAGGACAAGCGGATCACTGAAGGAAAGGCAGACGAGCAGGTAGCTACCCAGGTAGAGGGTGACCGGACCGAGCGATGCAGACTGCAGCGGCCCGCGGGAGGGCACCCAGGCAAGCGGTGGATCGCCGAGGACTCTCATCGGCCGGGGTCTCCCGATTCGGTCGGGACGGGAACCATTTCCCCTTGCCCGGGCGGCACGACCACGGCATAGGTCCGCTCCAGGGCCTCCGGTTCGAGAGCGGCCGAAGCCCTTGCCACCCCGCGCTCGTCCGTGCCGGTGACCAGCCACACCGGTGCCTGGCCCTGGCTCCGCACGGCCGCAACCAGGCCCGTACCGGCGCCGAAGCTCCCGGTGACCTCACCTCGCTCATCCAGGGTTTCGACTGTTCCGGCCCCGGAACTGCTCCGCGATTCCGCCAACCTGGCGAAGACTCCGCTCGACCGGGGTCCTTCCCCGAGGCCGTAGGCATCCTGACTGCGCTCCAACCGGGCGATCGGCCCGACCACCACCTCGACCTGGCCGCTCCGGGTAGCGGTCGAAGTGCTCTGCAGTTCGATGCCGTCGTCTTCAAGGCGGCTCCGAACCAGCCGGCAGGTGGGCTCCCCGGCGAAGCAGGTGAAGAGGGCACCGTCGCCGCGCCCATCGGGGCCACCACTGAGCGGTGCCGGGTAGGAGCCGGTCACGGCCCCCGCATACATCGCCTCCGTCCAGTCCCTGAAATCCCACCAGATCGAGTCGCCCGGGCCCGGTCGAAAGGTTGCCGCCCCGACCTCTGCCTCGACTCCATTGACGAAGTAGAACCAGTCGCTTGTCCGTGCCCCGCCGGAAGAACGGACACCGTCGATCGCCTCGACGAAACGCCCCCCGTAACCGGTCTCGACCTCGGCCACCTCGTCCACAAGGCTCATCACGGTGTCCGATTCCCTGAGCTCCCGGGTGGAAGGCCCTGCCACCACCGTCTTGCCGTAATCGCGGGTGACGGTCAAATCGACCTCCCCCTCGGCCTGCCCGGGACCGATACCGGCCCCGCAGCCCGAGGTCACGATCACCATGACCGAGGAGGTCGTGATCAACAGCAGCCTCAACATTCCGGGCAGGCCACCCCTAACGCCTGGCCGCCGCGCGCCCCGCGGCCTTCACCTTCACGGCGACCCGGTTCGAGGGGATGAGGCCGGGCAAGCGCGCTACGAGACGGGTGCTGTCGGTGATCCGCACCGTGAGTCGGCCGGCCGCGTCGGTTTCCCCGGCAAGGTCGGGGCCGACGAATACCCGGATGCCCGGAGCCGGACGGGACTTCCCCTGGCCGTCGTAAGCCAACACACGGAGGGTCGTCGAGCCTCCCCTGGGGACCGATGAAGGGGCAATCAGCCGAAGCTCCTCGGGCATCGGGCTGCTGAAGCTGCGGTCGAGGTACCAGAGCACACGATCACCCCTCTTCAGGAAGGTCGAGTCACCGCCGGTACTGGATAGGGCCCCATTGACACTGAGTGCCCACCACTCCTCGTCCACGGGGGCATACCTGCCAACCGAGCAGACCCCGAGGCCGAAGTCGAACGCGTTGGTCAAGAGCAGCGGCCTGAGACCGCTAACCCCGGCCGTTGCCCGCTGGAGGGCACCCAGGGCGGTCGGCCCCTCCAGGACCCGCTTCCCATTGGTCGGTTTACCGCCGAAGCAGAGGGCCCTGCTGCTGGTCGGAACGGTGGTGGTCCGGGCAGTGACCGGGCGGTCGACGAGGATCTCGCCCTTCCAGGTGACCACCCTGACCTGAACCGGAGCCTTCTGGCCAGACGATGCCGAGGCCACCATGGGTGTCAGCAAGAGCGCTGCCACGGCGGCGACGAATAAACCTCTCTTCACTTCCTGTCTCTTTCCTGTCCGGGCCTGTGCGCGAGGCCACCTTGGTACGAAGCGCCTCCTGGACGCAAAGCCGACAGGTCTTCGGACTTGGACGCTTGAAAGAGGCAGCCTTCCCGGGTTTCCCCAGTGGCCTGTGAGCCACTTCACCTGCGTCCCTACCGCTGCGCGCCAGTTCCGGATTTCGACCGGATTCCCTGGCCCCGTTTGGTCGGGGCACTATCGACTTCGAGCGCAACATACCAGCCGGTAACGGACACGGTCCGGTCCGGTCAGGCCGGACTCCTCGGAGGGCCAGAGATCCGCCCCGGCCTGTAACTTCGGGCGGTGGAATCGATCGCCGAACTGCTGTCCGGCATGCCCCTCGCTCTCGGTCCGAGTTGGCTGGATCCCGACAACCTGATCCGGGCCTTCGGCCTGATTGGGGTCCTGGTGATCGTCTTCACCGAGACCGGCCTGCTGGTCGGCTTCTTCCTGCCCGGGGACTCGCTCCTGTTCACTGCCGGGCTGCTCTCGGCTGCCGGAGTCCTGCCACCGATCTGGGTGCTGCTGGTAACCATTCCGGTTGCGGCGATCATCGGCGATCAGGTCGGCTACGCGATCGGCAGGAAATTCGGTCCGCCGCTATTCGAGAGACCGGACAGCCGGCTCTTCAAGCGGGAGTACGTAGACCGTTCGGCAGCCTTCTTCGAGAAATACGGACCCCGCACCGTGATCATCGCCCGCTTCGTCCCGATAGTGCGGACCTTCGTGCCGGTCATGGCCGGCACCTCACGGATGCATTACCGGACCTTCGTCACCTACAACGTGATCGGCGGGATCCTCTGGGGGGCCGGCGTGACCCTCCTCGGTTACCTGCTCGGTGAAATCGATTTCGTCAAGGAAAACATCGAGCCCATCCTGATCCTGATCGTGCTCGTCTCGGTCCTGCCAGTCCTGATCGAACTCCTGCGGGCCCGCCGGAGGCGTTCCGACGAGCCGGTCGAGCCGTTCGACAGCCCGGTCATCGAGGAGACCGAGCCAATCGAGGTCGATCTGGATCAGAGGTAATCGAGCCTCGAACTCAAGGTATCTTGCGAAATCACGGTGCTTTTTACCGATGACCGTGAAAACCCCTAACATTTTGCTAATGCGTCGCCTGCTTCCCATCCTCCTGGGAGCCCTCGTCCTCTTCAGCTTCGCCGGAGAGGCCCAGGGTGCCACCCGTTACACACTCAAGTTCATCGGGGACTTCGAGGGTTTCTACCCGAAGCCGTATAACGATCCGGCAGGGTTCGCGACGGTCGGCTACGGCCACCTGATCGCCTACCGACCGGTGAACAGGTCCGACCGACGCCGAATCTGGGTCAAGGGTCAGGAGCGGCGGGGTCAGCTCACCAAGTCGGAGGGCCTGAGGCTTCTGAGAAAAGACCTCAAGGGCTATGAGGAGGCCATCTTCGACCGGATCGGAAACGTTCCGGTCTCACCGCTGATGGTGACCGCCCTCACCTCATTCACCTTCAACCTCGGCCCCGGTTACCTCGATTTCAAACCGAAGGTCAAGCGCTTCGGACTGGGTGCAACCAACATCGCCAAGAACGTTCGGCGCGGCAAGTACCGCCGGGCCGCGAAGCAGATGCGCCAGTACGACGGGGTGGTTTCAGGCGGTAACCGCTACGTCCTGCCCGGGCTGACCCGGCGCCGTACGGCCGAGTACCGGCTGATGATCAAGGGCATCGCCCAGCTCGAGAATTGCGGGAAGTCGTGTGGACCTTCAGATGACGGCGATTCCGGCGGAATCGGCACGCCCTAGTACCTCTGCTTCTCCGGCCTGCTCAGACCTTCACGTAGCGATGGAGCAGCTTCAGCTCGACCCGCTCCGAGGGGGCAGCCAGCAGGGGCTCGACGGCCTCGTTGAAGGCGGCGAACTCGGGGTTGCTGTTGACCGCGTCAGCAGACTCTTCATCGGTGAAGGCCCCGATTCCACGAACGATCCCGGCTCCCTCGTCCCCGACCACCAGGACCGTCTCCAGGTTCGGCTGGTGACTGAGGAAATCGGCGGCGAAGGCTGAGTAGATCTCGGCTACCTCCTCGTAGTGTCCAGGCTTGGCGTGAAGGGTGAACTCGGCGACATGCATCGTGGTCGGATCCTTTCGGGGTAGGTCTTCTTGAAGCTCTCTTTTCCTTAAGCCGGGGGAACCCTACCCGGATCCGGTCGGCTGGGCGCCGATCCGCCACTCGCCATCGACCTTGACCATCTCGGTCGCATTGGCCTCACCGCCGTCAGGTGGGGTGATCGTGGCACTGTCACCGTTCACCTTGACCTGCCACTCGTCCACGTCACTGACCTGCTTTTTCAACATCTCTCGCCCGGAAGCCCCGGTAACCAGACCGAGGATCTGCTCGCAGCTCGATCCGCGAAGCTCCTCACTGCCGGAGGCGAGCCTCTCGATCTGCTTCCTGGCCCCGTCGGTAAACAGGGAACAGGCCTCTTCGTAATTGCCGTCCAGCAGGGACGCGTAGAACTCCTGGCCGACCGACCTGACCTGCTCCTCCTGAGCCTGTCCACTCTCACCGGTGTCTGAATCCCCCGAGGATCCACAGCCAACGGCGAGAGCACTCACCGCAAATACCAGCATGACCAGACCTGCCCTTGACACTCCTACCCCTTCCTTCGGTTACCGACCGGAGACTACCGGTCCGCATCTCCGGGCCGGCGAGAGGCAAGTCGTAGTGCGCCGGCGCAGGTAAAGTCCGAGCGATGGTGGCCGGCGAAGAAGCGTTGCCCTTCATCGACCGGCACTCGGTGGAGGTAGATGCCGCTCCGGAGTCAACCTGGGAGGCCCTCCAGTCGGTCCTCACCCGTTCCCTCGGCTCGAAGAGTTCGGGCGTGGTGGCCCGCGGGCTTGGATGCATGGATACCGCCGGGCCGGGCGACCGCCCACTCTCCGAAGGGTCGACGCTCCCCGGCTTTCGTATCGCCACCTTCAGACCGTCCAGTGAGCTGACGCTTGCCGGGAGGCATCGGTTCTCCCGCTACGAAATGGTCTTCCGCCTCGTCCCGACGGGCCCGGGCAGGACCGAGCTGAGCGTCGAGACCCGAGCTGCCTTCCCGGGCCTCAAGGGAAGCCTCTACCGCGGCCTGGTCATCGGCTCCGGGGCACACGTTCTGGTTAACCGCCAGCTGCTCGACGCAGTGCGACAGGGCGCCTTGGGGTGAAGGCCGTGGCCGAAGCCCCAGCCAGTACCGCTACGGGGATTCGAACCCCGGTTTCCGGACTGAGAATCCGGCGTCCTAACCCCTAGACGATAGCGGCAAGGAGGGCCGATTCTAACAACTGGAATCGGCAATCACGGCGCCGGTTTCCAGTCGTTAGAGTTCCTCCCCGCGCGGCTGTGGCGGAACTGGTAGACGCGCAGGCTTCAGGTGCCTGTGTCCGCAAGGACGTGGAGGTTCGACTCCTCTCAGCCGCATGGAGTGCCAGAAACCGTTGTCGACTCACCCTTGAAGGGGTGAGATTTACAGCGGTGGGCATTACAGATCAGTTAGTGGGCAAAGCTGATCTTGGGGAGCAGACGATCGGCCCAGGACGGCAACCACCAGGCCCACCTGCCGGCCAGACGAATCAGGACCGGCAGGAGGAGGAGCCGCACCAGGGCAGCGTCGAGGAAGACGGCGACCCCAAGAATCACGCCCATCTCCTTCGGCGGCAGCGGCCCCGATAGCGCGAAGGTGAAGAACACCGCCACCATCACTGCCGCAGCGGCAAAAATCACCCGGCCCGAGTGGGCCACCCCGCCGACCACCGCGTCCTTTGGATCGTGAGAGCGCTCCCAATGTTCCTTGGCGGAGCTCAGGAGAAAGACGGAGTAATCCATCGATATGGCGAAGACCATCGCAAAGAAGAAGACCGGTGCCCAGGCGTCCAGGAAGCCCTGAGACTCGAAACCAAGGAGGCCCGAGAGGTTCCCATCCTGAAAGATCAACTTGGCCACCCCGAAAGCTGCTCCGACCGCCAGGAGGTTCGTGAGTACACCCAGCAGGGCCACCACCGGAGCCCGTAGCGCCACCAACAGGAGCAGGAACCCGAGCACCAGGACGATCCCGATTACAAGCCCAGTCTTCTCATTGAGCGTCTGTTCGAGATCGAAGTTCTCTGCGGCTGCCCCGCCAACCAAGGCCGGAGGTGGCAGGTTCTCCCGCAGTCGCTCGATCGTCGCTCCGGTGGCCGGCGTCGAGGGATCGCTGGTAGGTACTGCCAGGACCATCGAGTTACCGTCAGCGCCCGGGATGGCCGGCATTACCTGGGCGATTCCACTGTCTCGAGAAGCAAGCCGGAAGACCTGATCGGCCCCATCGCTCGGGGTGACGATCTGGAGCGTGCCCGGGGAGCCGGGTCCGAAGGAAGCAGCCAGCTGCTGATAGCCCTGACGTGACTGGTCGTCCTCGGGAACCACCTTGATCGATGGCATACCGGTGTTGAGGGAAAAGATCGGAATGATCAACGCGACGAGAATCGCCAAGGCCGGGATTCCGTAAAGCAGTGGTCGCTTCCAGAGCCGCTCGGCCCAGTTGGCAAAGCGTTGCGAGCGATGCTCGCCCTGGTGTACCCATGGCAGCGAGATCCGGTTGACCTTCGGCCCGAGCTTGCCGAGGACTGCCGGCAGCAGGGTTAGCGATGCAGCCAGCACGAAGATGACCGAGAGCATGATCCCGATGGCCATCGATCGGAAGGCGGGACTGGGCACCAGCATCACCGCCGACAGGGAGATGAGCACGGTGACACCGGAAAAGAAAACCGCCTTTCCGGCCGTGTCCATGGTCGTCTCGACTGCCTCGAGGGGGTTTTTGGAGTCGGTCAGAGCCCCCCTGAAGCGATAGACGATGAAAAGGGCGTAATCGATTCCGAGGGCAAGGGCAAACATCAAGGCGAAGTTGAGCGCCCAGATTGAGATATCGGCAATTGAGGTACCGATGTAGAGCAATCCGGCAGCCGCTACCAGACCGATGATCGTCAACATAAGAGGCAGTCCTGCCGCGACAAGGGAGCCGAACGCCAGCAGCATGATCGTCAGTGTGACCGGCCAGGAGATCAGCTCGGACTTGATCATCGCGTCCTTGTTGGCCTTGTTGAAGTCCGACCACATCCCCGAGGAACCCGTGAGTGAGGCCGTCACACCGGGGGCCGCGGTGTCAGCGATTTCCTTCTTGAGTTCATCGGCTGCCCGAACCATCTGGTTCGGATCAGACGCCGAGGCTCCCTGGACTACCACCGTGCGGCCATCCCTGGAACGCCACATCGGGTCCACCACGACTTCGGAAACATCAGGACTCGAGGCCAACACCGATTCGACCTGGGTAACCGTACTCGCGACCGCACGGTTCGAGACGGATGAATCCTGGCTGTTGACGACAACCATCAGTGCCGAAGAAGACATGCCGCCGAACTCGGCGTCGGTTCGATCGCGGACCTCGACCGACTCTGAACCGATGGATTCCCAGCCGGCGCCCGACAGGGCAGTCTCGACACGCGGAGCGAGAAACCCTAGACCGGCAGCAATCACCGCCCAGACGGCAAGGACCAAACCGAAGTGTGTGGCGGTCCAGCGCCCCAGGCGACCTGCTGTGCCGGCCTGCTTCACCGGGACCCCTCACCGAGGCCGGAGGAGAGCCCAAAGGCGGCACCCAGAAAAAGTGAAGCCGGGCAGGTGCCAGTTGCCACAAAGAGCAGCTGGTTGAGGCCGACGAATGCGGTCAGGATTAGAAACCAGGGGGACACAACGGCGACCAACAGAACACTGAGCAGGGTCATCGTCCCTGCCATGGCGAACAGAACCCTCTCGAGCGGCCAGCCGCCCTTCCACATCGGCCGACAGGCCATCGCCCGCTCCACCGCTCCCGCTTTACCTTCAGGCTGCTCCATAGTGATCTACTCCACAGTTGTTTAGTTGTGAACTTGACCTGGAAGATTAGCACCACGGGACGACATCCCGCGGTGAAGCCTCCTCAGCTCCTTCGGATCGTCTCCAGGGTCGAGGTGAGGTCACCCAGATGCCGCTCCATACCGCCACACACCTGGTCGCACATCTCGACCATGCCGGCATCACCGAGGGAATAGATCACCGAATTCCCCTCCCTCCGGCGCTCGACCACGCCAGCTGAGTAGAGGGTCTGGAGATGCTTGGACACGTTCTGTTGGCTCGTCCCGAGCTCGGCAGCCAGCTCCCCCACTCCGGCCTCGTCGCGTCGCAGTCGATCAATGATCCGCAGCCGCATCGGTTCGCTGAGCAGCCTGAAGCGAGCCGCAATCAACTCGGCGAGGTTTTCCGGGAGGGGAGATGGCATAGCCATGGAGAAGGAGAATACAACCGACCGGTTGTCTTCTCGGTGCCAGGGGTGGAGATGGGCTCAGTTGACCGGGCCACGGCGAGCGACCGTCCGGCATGAGAAAGGGCGGCCCGGAGGCCGCCCTTTGCTCAGACTTTTGTTTCTCGCGGCGCTACTTGACCGTGATGGTCTTGGTCGCCTTCTGGGTTCCGGCATTGCTGGAGGAAGCCGTGAAGGTGGCCTTGATCTTGCCCTTGCTCTTGAACTTGGCCTTGATCTTGACCGTCTTGCTGCTCTCTCCGGCGATCGAGCCGACCGAGCTGTTGACGCTCACGCCACGCCCGGCGACCTTGAGCCGGACACCTGTAGCGGTCGCACCACCGGTGTTCGGGATGGTGACCGAGTAGGTCACGGTCTTGCCCACCTTGGCGGTAGCCGGACCCTTCACCGTCAGCTTGCCGAGCTTCGCCGCAGCTGGGACGCCCGTGCACGGAACGTCCTCACCGACGTCGGGGAATAGCTCCTGGGGGCCAACGGGCT
>JBBAUQ010000016.1:0-16021 GCA_040398125.1 Solirubrobacterales bacterium
CTCTGCGACCAGCTGTTCGACTCTCCGCTCGACGACGGATTTCGAGATCTTGAAATCCGGGACGCCGAAGCGGATCAGTCCGCCCGCGGCTTCATCTCTCTCGAAGAGTGTCACCGCGTGGCCGGAGCGTCGGAGTTGCTGGGCAGCAGCCATTCCGGCCGGTCCGGAGCCGATGACCGCCACACTCAAACCCGTTTCACGCTTGGGTGGCTCCGGTCGGACCCATCCCTCCTCCCAGGCACGCTCGATGATCGCCTGTTCGATCTGTTTGATCGTTACGGCATCGTTCTCCCGGATCTCGAGTACGCAGGCCGCTTCACAGGGCGCCGGGCAGAGCTTGCCGGTGAATTCGGGGAAGTTGTTGGTCGCGTGGAGCTGGTGGATCGCGTCCTCCCACCTGTCCCGGTAGACGAGGTCATTCCAGTCGGGGATGAGGTTGCCGAGCGGGCAGCCGTTGTGGCAGAAGGGGACCCCGCAGTCCATGCATCGCCCGCCCTGTTCGGCGAGCTCCTCGGGAGTCCGGGTGACCATGAACTCCCTGAAGTCACCCACCCTTTCGCCGGCGTCCCGATAGGGGATGCCTGCCTTGTGAATTTCGAGAAACCCTCCGAGCTTGCCCATCTCAGCCCCCGGTCCCGGCCGCTGAGGTAACCCTGGCGGCCTCTTCCTCGGCCAGCTCGGCCAGGACCCTCTTGTAGTCGGTCGGGAAGACCTTGACGAAATCGCTCGAAGCCTCTTCCCAGTTGTCGAGTAACTCCTGGCCGACAGTCGACCCGGTGAGCTCTACGTGTTCCTCGATCAGCTGTCTGACCACGATCAGGTCCTGCTCGTCGAGCTCCTCCAGCTGGTTCTCCATCGCCGGATTGACCTTCTCGGAAAACCCATCGGCCGGGTCATGGATGAAGGCGAGTCCACCGCTCATCCCGGCCGCGAAGTTCCTCCCGGTCGGCCCCAAAATCACGACCTTGCCCCCGGTCATGTACTCACAGCCGTGATCCCCGACGCCCTCGATCACTGCATCCGCACCTGAATTGCGAACCGCAAACCTCTCCCCGCCGCGGCCCCGGAAGAAGGCCTTGCCTCCCGTTGCACCGTAGAGGGAGGTATTGCCGGCGATCACGTTCTCCTCGGCCGGATAGGTCGCCCCCTCGGGCGGTGCAACTGAGATGGTTCCCCCGGAAAGACCCTTGCCGACGTAGTCGTTGACCTCGCCCTGGAGGCGGAATGTCACCCCCGGAGCCAGCCAGCCGCCGAAAGACTGCCCGGCAGCGCCGGTGAAGTTGACCGTGATGGTTCCGGGCGGCAGGCCCTGGGCCCCGTGGCGAGAGACGATCCGGTTGGAGAGGATCCCACCGACACAGCGGTTGACATTCCGGACCTCGGCGTCGATCTTGACCGGCGAGCCACCTTCGACTGCACCCTGGCACCGTTCCAACAGCTCCCAGTCGAGGTTGTCGTCCAGGACGGGTTCCTGTTCACGAATGCGGTACCGGGGCGTATCGGGCGCAACGTTCCCGGGGAGGGTCAACAACGTCGTGAGGTCGACCCCCCGCGCCTTCCAATGTTCGATCGCGCGATCAGTCTCCAGGAGGTCGATACGCCCGATGAGTTCGTCAACCGACCGGACCCCGAGAGAGGCCATTATCTGGCGGAGTTCCTCGGCGACGAAGAAGAAGTAGTTGACGACGTGCTCGGGGGTGCCACGGAATCGCTTCCTCAGCTCGGGATCCTGAGTGGCGATCCCGACCGGGCAGGTGTTCAGGTGGCAGACCCTCATCATGATGCAGCCCGATGCGATCAGAGGCGCCGTCGAGAACCCATACTCGTCCGCTCCGAGGATCGCGGCTACGGCTACGTCTCGCCCGGTCTTCAGCTGGCCGTCGGTCTGTACGGTGATCCTCGAACGGAGATCGTTGGCCAGCAGAGTCTGCTGGGTCTCGGCCAGACCGATCTCCCAGGGGATCCCTGCACCCTGAATCGAAGACAGGGGCGAGGCTCCGGTCCCGCCGTCATGCCCCGAGATCAGGACGTGATCGGCGTTGGCCTTGGCTACCCCGGCCGCTACCGTCCCGACCCCGACCTCGGCGACCAGCTTGACCGATACCGAGGCATCGGGGTTGGAACACCTCAGGTCGTAGATCAGCTGTTTCAGATCCTCGATCGAGTAGATGTCGTGGTGGGGCGGGGGCGAGATCAATCCGACGCCGGGGGTCGTATGCCTGACTGAGCCGATGTAGCGGTCGACCTTGTGTCCGGGCAGCTGGCCGCCCTCGCCCGGCTTGGCTCCCTGGGCCATCTTGATCTGGAGCTGGTCGGCGTTGGCCAGGTAGTGGGCCGTGACCCCGAACCGGCCCGAGGCGACCTGCTTGATCGCCGAGCGACGCGTGTCACCGTTTTCGTCGGGTGTGAACCGGACCGGGTCCTCTCCCCCCTCACCGGTATTCGACTTTCCGCCCAGCCGGTTCATCGCTATCGCGAGGTTCTCATGTGACTCGCGCGAGATCGAGCCGAGGGACATCGCGCCCGTGGAAAAGCGCTTGACGATCTCCTTGGCCGGCTCGACCTGGTCGAGCGATATCGGGTCTTCGACGCTGCGGAACTTCAGCAAGCCCCTAATTGCCGATCTGCGGACAGAGCCTTCGTTCACCGTTGCGGCGAACTCGTCGTACTTCTCCTGGGCGTCACCGCCCTGCCCCCGGACCGCGTGCTGCACCAGGGAGATCGACTCGGGGTTCCACTGGTGGAACTCACCGTCGCGTCGCCACTGGTAGATCCCGCCGACCGGGAGCATGTCGTCCTGTGACCCCGGAAAGGCCCCGCGGTGCCGAGCGAGCGTTTCCCGGGCGATCACGTCGAGGTCTATTCCGCCGATCCGGGATGCGGTACCGGTGAAGTAGCGATCGACGACCTCGCCGTCCAGTCCCACCGCCTCGAATATCTGGGCGCCACAGTAGGACTGGATCGTCGAGATGCCCATCTTCGAGATGGTCTTCAGCAGCCCCTTGCCGATTGCCTTAACGACGTTCTTCTTGGCCTGATCCGGGGAGTCCGTGTCCGGCACCAGTCCCTCGGCGACCAGTTCCTCTGCCGTATCTAGCATCAGGTAGGGGTTGATCGCGCTACAGCCGTAGCCGATCAGGGTCGCCATGTGATGGACCTCCCGCGGCTCGCCCGACTCCAGCACGAGGCCGGTTCGCAACCGCGTCCCGCAACGGACAAGATGGTGATGGACGGCTCCGACGGCCAGCAGGGCCGGAATTGGAACGCGCCGCGGCCCCGTCCTGCGGTCGGAGAGGATCAATATGTTGACCCCGTCTTCGATTGCCGCCTCGGCTTCAGCACAGACCTCGTCGAGGCGGGTCTCGAGGCCGGCCGGCCCCTCGGCCTCGTCCCAGGTGATGTCGATCGTGTCTGCCTTGAAGATGTCGTGGTTGACGTGACGGATCGTCTCGAGTTCCTGATTCAGGAGGATCGGTTGGTCGAGGATCAGCTGGTGGGCGTGTTGCTCCGATTCCGTCAACAGGTTTTTCTCGGAGCCGACACCGGATCCCAGGCTCATGACAACTTCTTCCCGGATCGGGTCGATCGGCGGGTTGGTCACCTGGGCAAACAGCTGCTTGAAGTAGCTGTAGAGCGGCGGGCGATTGTCTGAAAGGACCGGCAGCGCGGAGTCGTTACCCATCGAGCCGATCGGTTCGGCTCCCGTTGCCGCCATGGGAGCGATCAGGATCCGCAGATCCTCCTGTGAATAGCCGAAAGCCAGCTGACGGCGCGGGGTTGGCTGGACTCCGGTCATCGTCACGTGGGCCGTCGGGAGATCGTCGAAGTGGACCGAAGCGTCCTCATACCACTCTCCGTAGGGCTGCAGGCCGGCAATGTCCCGCTTTACCTCTTCGTCCTCGATTATCCGGTGCTCTTCCAGGTCGACCAGGAAGAGTTTTCCGGGCTGGAGCCGCCCGAGTCGCTTGATCCGCTCGGCCGGAATGTCGAGAAGTCCTATCTCCGAGCCGAGGATGACCATGCCATCGACTGTCTCCACCCAGCGACCGGGACGAAGTCCGTTGCGGTCGAGCGTTGCGCCGATGACCCTGCCGTTGGTGAAACAGACCGCCGCCGGACCATCCCAGGGCTCGATCAGGCAGGAGTGAAAGGCGTAGAAACCCTTCAGCTCATCCGAGAGGTCTTCGCGGTCGCGATAGGCCTCGGGGATCATCATCATCGCCACATGGGGCAGTGACCGCCCGGCCAGCATGAGGAACTCCATCACGTTGTCGAAGGTCGCCGAATCGGAGCCGTCGGGACGCACGACCGGGGTGATCTTCGCCAGATCCTCCCCGAAGAGTTCCGATTCCAGCTGTGACTCACGGGCCCGCATCCAGTTGATGTTCCCCTGCAGGGTGTTGATCTCCCCGTTATGGGCGATCAGCCGGAAGGGATGCGCAAGATCCCAGCTCGGGAAGGTGTTCGTCGAAAACCTCGAGTGGACCAGAGCCATCGCTGACTTGACCGTCTCGTCCTCCAGCTCCGGGAAGAAGCCCGGCACCTGGTTCGCAGTCAGCATGCCCTTGTAGACGACCGTCCTGGAGGAGCAGGAGGCGAAGTAGGCCGAGTCCCCGAGCTCGCGCTCGCAGATGCGCCTAATCACGTAGAGCTTGCGCTCGAAGGCATCCTGGTCCTGCTCAAGGCCCGAGCCTGCCCCGATATAGGCCTGACAGATATGGGGCCGGCCTTCCCCGGCGGTCTGGCCGACATGATCGAGGTCTACCGGTACGTCGCGCCATCCGAGGAATACCTGACCCTCCTCCCCCACGACACGCTCGAAGGTCGCCTTGGCCTCCTCACGTCGGGTTTCATCACGGGGCAGGAAACACATCGCGACGCCGTACTGACCGAGCTCGGGGAGTTCCACACCGGCCTGGGCGCGGAGAAACTCATCGGGGATCTGGATGAGGATGCCCGCACCGTCACCCGTGGTCGGGTCTGCTCCGGCCGCCCCGCGGTGCTCCAAATTCTTCAGCGCCGTTATGCCCTGCTCGATGACCTCGTGCGTCGGCACGTTGTCCAGCCGGGCGACCATTGCGACACCGCAGGCGTCATGGTCGAACCTGGTGTCGTAGAGGCCCTCTCTGGTCGGTCTATTGGCTTTGAAATCTGACAAGACTCACCCGTTTCACCCTCCGGCAAGGCCACTCAACGGCTTCAGCGACCAATCCCGGTCAGGGGGACCGGGGCCTTTTGGGAACCCTTCAGGATACCGGAGGAAACACCGGAACAATGGCCCTAGCGAGCCGGATGGTCTACTTGAGGGAGCGTTCCTCGTACTCGGCCCGCTGACTCCGGTCGACCGAGGAAGACAGGACCGCATCGGCGCCGAACGCTTTCAGCATGCGATCACGGAGCTTGGGGGGAAGAACGGAAGTGGGCGGCTGGAGGAATCGGGTGATCGGCGGGAGCCAGACCTCGCTCTGGCCGGTGGCAATTGCCTTCGCGATGCCCTCGCCCACTTCGAACGGCGAGAGCCAGCGGACTCCCTTGGCCTGCCCTATCCCGGCAGCCAGTTCGGTCCTCACCGGTCCCGGCATGACGCAGGTGACGAGTATCCCCGAGCCCTTGAGTTCGTTTCGCGTCGCTTCACAGAGACCGACAACCCCGAACTTCGTCGCGCAGTAGGTGGCGCCACCCGGAAAGCCGACCTTCCCCGCATGGGCAGCGATGTTGATTATCTGGCCGCGCCCTCGTGGGCGCATCCGCCTTATGGCCAGCCTGGTACCGGAAATTACGCCGAAGAGGTTGATCTGGAGCGACTTCTCGGTCGACTCGTCCGATTCGTCCTCGAGCGGACTCAGGAGCATCACGCCGGCGTTGTTGACGAGCACATCGAGGGGGCCGAGCTCGTCTTCGGCAGCATCGAGGAACGCAGTAAAGGAGGCAGTGTCGGTCACGTCGACGAACCCCCCAAAGTGACCGGGACCGAGTTCTGCGGCAACGCGCTGGGCCTCCTCGCCATCGAGATCACCCAAGGCGACCCGGGCGCCGCGGGCAGCCAGGGACTGGGCAGTGGCCCGGCCGATTCCCCCGCACCCACCGGTTATCGCAACGACGGCACCTGTGACTGGTTTTTCCTCTTTGCTCATTCGGCTTCCTCCTGTCGCTTGGGAGACCACCAGCCTATCGGGAGAATGGGTCCCAGTCATTCCGGCCTCTACCCTTTCCCTATGGCGTTAATCGCTACCACAGGCTCGGCGGCCGAGGTCGGGCTGATCGCTGCCCTGGCGGCCGGCCTCGTCTCCTTCCTCTCCCCCTGCGTCCTTCCCCTCGTGCCGGGCTATCTCTCGGCGGTCTCGGGAGTCTCGGTGGATGAGCTCGATCGTGCAGGCTGGCGAAGCGTTCTGGCTCCGGCAGCCGTGTTCAGTGCGACGTTCACGATCATCTTCGTGATCCTGGGCCTTACCGCCACCAGGCTCGGCTCACTGCTGGCAGACAACCGTGCACTCCTCGACAAGATCGCCGCGGTCGTGATCATCGCAATGGGGATACTGTTCATCTCATCGGCCTTCATCACCAGGCTCAATCGCGAATGGCGGCCCGAGGGCCTGATCCGACGGGCCGGCCGGGGAGGTCCGATCGTGGCCGGGGCGGCGTTCGCGATCGCCTGGACCCCCTGCATCGGGCCGACCCTCGGGGCGATACTCTCTGCCGCGGCGATCTCGGGCTCGGAGGGCCGCGGCGCGCTCCTGCTGACGGTGTATTCGCTGGGTCTTGCTATTCCGTTCCTCTTGACGGCCGTCGCCTTCTCCCGGATGACGGCCGTTTTCGCCCCCGTCAAGCGTCACTACCACCTCGTCATCGCAATCGGAGGGGTAATCCTCGTGGCCATGGGGATCTTGATCTGGACCGGCGAACTGTTCCGGCTCAACATCGAGATTCAGGGCTGGTTGAGCGAGTTGGGCCTCGACTTCTGGAACGAGGTCTGATCAGCTTGGCGGATCGGTCAAACGTCTCTTTGGCCGGCTACGGAGACCTCTTCCTCGGCGACTTCGAGGTCGCCCGAGCCGAGATCCCTGGAGCAGACGATCTGAAAGCGGCCGGTACCGATGTCGCTGTCAGGGACGACCGGCAGGCCGCGGATCTCATCCCAGCCGAGCCGTTCGACCTCAAAGGGGTTCATCCTTACTTCGGCCGCGGGATAGGGGCAGCTCTCGTTGTGTTGGTCGATCGCCCTGGAGATTGCCTCGAGGTTGCTGGCTTCGGCGGACATGGCCGTAGCCTAGCGGCCATGATTTCGCCGGCCCGATCTGAAGGATCGACCTGATGGACATGCCGCCTGTCGGTTTGGCCCAGATTGACACCACTGTCGGTGACCTGTCAGGGAACGCCGAAAAGATCGTCTCGGCCTTTCGCGCCGCCAAGGGGGACGGGGCCCGGATCGTCGTGTTCCCGGAGCTCACGCTCCCCGGCTATCCCGCCGAGGACCTCTACCTGAGGGAGGACTTCATCAAGGCGAACAGGGCGGCCCTCGAGGGCCTGGTGCCCCAGCTCTCCGGAGCAACTGCACTGGTCGGTTTTGCCGATCCCGTCGCCGGGAGCACCGGCCGGGCGATCGCCGCAAATGCCGCTGCCGTGATCGTCGATGGATCCCTCGAGGCCGTCTACCACAAGCGGGCCCTGCCGAACTACGGGGTCTTCGATGAACGTCGGACCTTCGTCAGTGGCTCGGGCCCCCTGGTCATCGACGTCGAGGGGACGAATCTGGGCGTGACGATCTGCGAGGACTGTTGGCAAACGGGAGGCGAGGTACATGACGATCTCGCCCCCGGTGCATCTCTCGTTGTGAACCTTTCGGCCTCGCCCTTCCACCGGGGGAAGATCTCGGAGCGTGAGGGCATCTTTGCCGGCGTAGCTGCACGCCTTGGGGTTCCGGTCGCGATGACGAACCTGGTCGGCGGCCAGGACGAGCTCATCTTCGACGGCGGTTCTCTCCTGATCGGACCCGATGGTGAGCTGGTCGTCCGAGCCGGACGATTTACCGAAGCCGACCTGGTCTCGGATGGGTCGAGCCCGAGCATCACAACGGTCGGGAGTGACGCCGAGGAGGTGTACGAGGCGCTGAAGCTCGGGCTGCGTGACTACGTTGACAAGAACGGATTCGATCACGTCGGACTGGGTCTTTCCGGAGGTATCGATTCAGCGCTGGTCGCTGTACTCGCGGTCGATGCTGTGGGAGCCGAGCGAGTCAGCTGCGTGGTGATGCCCTCCCCCCACTCGAGTCTCGAGACCCAGGCCGATGCCCGCGAGCTGGCCCGAAACCTTGGATGCGAACTGATCGAGGTGCCGATCGATGCACCGATGGGCACCTTCTCGGACCTCCTCCCGGACGACTCGAGCGGGATAGCGGCCGAGAACCTGCAGGCACGGATCAGGGGAAACCTGATGATGGCCTTTTCTAACAGTCGCGGATGGCTCGTCTTGACCACCGCCAACAAGAGCGAGGCATCGGTCGGGTACTCGACCCTCTACGGGGACATGGCCGGCGGCCTCGCCCCCATCCGGGATGTCCCGAAGACCCTGGTTTATGAACTGTGTGAACTTCGGAACGGGAAGTCACAGGACATTCCGCCCTCGATCATCGAACGCCCACCTAGCGCCGAGTTGAGGCCCGGCCAGCTCGACGAAGACAGCCTGCCTCCCTATCCGGTCCTCGATCGGATTCTCAGGCTCTACATCGAGGAGGACCTTGGGCCGGACGAGATAATCCTGCAGGGGGAGGATCCTGCAACCGTGAGGCGGATAATCGACCTGGTCGATCGGGCCGAGTACAAGCGTCGACAGTCCCCGCCCGGCCTCAAGGTAACGCCTAAGGGACTCGGCCGAGACCGTCGAATGCCGATCACCAACAGGTTCGGAACGGCCTGAAGGTTGCCGGATCAGACCTTCGGCAGCCGCAGGCCCTCCGGAGGCTCCCGAACTGCCATCGTCATCTGACCCTGGGCGCTCAGCCTGCCCTCGGAGTCGTATACGCGAGCAGTCCAGACCCAGGAAGTCCTCCCCTTGTGTACCGCCGTTGCATCGACCTCGATAATGCCGTCGACGACGGGCCTCAGCAGGCTGATCGTCAAGGACTGACCGACCGCGATACGTCCTTCCTGGAGCACGGCCAGTCCGGTCGCATGGGAGCAGATGCTCTCGATCAGGCTGGCCATGACTCCCCCGTGGAGGATTCCCATCGGCTGGTGGAGCTCTTCAGTCACCTCGATGCGTGCGCGGGCAGAATCGGGCTCGAGCGAGAGCCACTCGGTGCCGAGCAGCTGGTCGAATCGGGAAGGTGGGATTCCGCCTGCGTCGATGCGGTCAGGTTAGAGATACTGGCGGCTCAGCGGTCGAATGCTTTCCGATGAGCCGCTTCATCGAGCCGAAAGTGCCTTACCCATAAGGTTCAGGGGTGAGCATCAACCACGATGACAGGGCCCTGATTCAGCTGATCCTGGTCCGCGGCAAGTCGTACGACGACATCGGCGGTCTACTCGGAACTGACCGGGATTCGGTGCGCAACCGTGCCCATGAAGCACTCGCCCGCCTGGAGTCGGTCGATCGGGCGCAGGTCGATCCGTTTGCTGACTACCTCCTTGGTCAGGACGGCAGCCCCGACGCCTCCCGCAAACGGCTCGAGCAGGACCGACAGATGCGAGACGTCGCCTTCGCCATCCGCGACCAGCTCGTGATCCTTGCGCCCGAGGCCGTGATTCCCGATATTCCGACGTCGACTCCACCCCCCGAAGAAAGGGAACCGAGGAAGCCTGCCGGACCGGCCGCCGCGGGCAGTTCAGGGGTGCTCGAGAAGCTCGATCCCGGGAGGAAGACGCTGCTCGCTGGACTGATCTTGGCAACGGCGCTCGCTGCGGTAGTTGCCGTCATCCTGCTGATCGGCTCCAGCGGTGAGGACACCGAGACTGTGGAGGCCGAACCGGCTGCAACCACCGCCGTCCTTTCCCCGGTGGCCGGCCAGGAAGGCGAGGGGAAACTCGATTTCGGCTTCTCCGGTGTCGACTTCGCCGCCAATGTCCGGATCACCGGCCTGGCCCAATCGAGGCCGAACGAGAGCTACGCGATCTGGCTCGATGGCCCAATCGGCTCCTTCCCGATCCAGCAGGCAAGCGTCAGTGACAGTGGTGAGATCAGTGGCCAGATCTCGATCAACCAGGCGATCATCTGCTTCATTGCGGCCGACTTCTTCACCGATGCAAGCCTCTCCCGCACGCCGAACGGCGACCTGGCCCGGGCGATAGGCGAGGCGCGGCGCGCCAGCGGAGGACGCGGTGACTTCCCCTCCTACACCGGCAGGAAGGTGCTCGAGGGCCCAATCCTCATGCCTGCCGAATCAAAGGATCGAATAAACCGGACCTGCTCGGGCCAGGGCTCCTAGGGGAGCACCAGGCATCCGGGGTTCATGATTCCCCGGGGATCCAGGGCGAGCTTCAGCGCCCGGAGTGCCGTGAGGCCGGCGTCACCCGTCTCTCGTGAAAGGAAGGGGGCATGGTCACGACCGGTCGCGTGATGATGCGAAACGGTCAGCCCCAGTCCGGTGATCGTTTCCAGTGAGGCCAACTTGACCTCCTCCCAGGAGGCGATTGGATCACTCCGAGGGGAATCGGCGATGACCGTGTAATAGAGCGAAGCACCGTCCCGATAGGCATGGGAGAGGTGACACATCACTACCGCAGACATTCCGCGCTCCGACAGTGCTCGCTCTATTCCCTCCTTGATCTCGGAGTGACTCCTCTGGTACTCGCTCCAGCTCGCTGCAGTTTCGACCGTCTCGACGACCAGGCCGAGGTCGAGCAACGCTTCACGCAGATAAGGCCCCTTGAAACGTCCCGAGGCCCAGGACTCACCGGCCCCCTTACCGAGCCGGGCGGCCCCGGCCTTTCCGAGGTCCCGTCCTACCGCGTGCCTTGAATCCCGTATCTCGGCCCGCGTGCCCTCGAACCCGAGAATCATCAGACTGCCGGCGTCTACGCCACGCAGTCCCAGGTATCGCTCGACGGCCTTTCCGGCCAGGCCGCCGGGGAGGGACAGGGCGAGGCTGACGGCCGTCTCCTCGAGATCGGACACCCGAACGACGACAGGAGACGATCCATCCTGCTGCCACTTGCGGACGAGATCACAGCCGCTCTTGAAATCGGGTGCCACCCAGGCCTCCCACGCCCTGCTTTCGGGCTGGTGTCTGACCGAGACCTCGACCCACGGAATCACCCCGAGGCTCCCCTCGGAGCCCAGGATCAACTCCTTGATGCTTGGTCCGGCCGCGCTATGCGGGGTCTTGGGGGTCCGGATGGTCCCCACGGGACTGATCAGCTCCAGTGATGTGACCAGCCGGTCGAACCGGCCGTAGCCGGTTGAGGCCTGCCCTGAGGAACGAGTGGCAGCAAAGCCGCCGATCGTCGCGTATTCGAAGGACTGGGGAAAGTGCCCGAGGGTCAGGCCATCTCTGGCCAGCAGGGCTTCGGCCTCGGCACCACGCAGCCCCGCACCCAGACGGGCGGTGGACGACTCACGATCGATCTCGAACTCACGCAGGGCAACGAGGTCCAGGGCGATCACGCCCCTGTGTTCACCCCGGTTCGGTTGGACCCCCCCGACGACGCTGGTACCGCCACCGAAGGGGATGACCGCGACGTTCTCACGGTTGCATGCCTCGATCGCCTGGCCGATCTCATCGGGATTGGCCGGAGCCACTACGGCATCTGGCAGTGCCGGGAATCGGCCCGAGCGACGGAGCAGGAGGTCCCTGATCGCCTGCCCACCGGAATGCCGTATCCGGGTTTCGGAATCCGTGAAGAGGCCCCCTGTCCTGACGCTCTCTCGTACTGCGTCGGGAAGGGGCAAGGGATCTTCGATTGAGAGTTGGTCGAGGGCCGGGATCGGCTCGGCCTTTCCCGTCACGATCCCGCGTTCACGCAGCATGGTCATCGCGGCTTCGGGCAGTTCAGTCCCGGCACGGGGACTCCCCCACCCCCACCAGCGAGTATCTGATCTCGGTCGGGTCGTCATGAGGCCGATGACCCTTGGTCGGGATCGCCGGCTTCCCGTTCTGCTGCGCCCAACGACAGCACATGATCCAGGTCGTTCAGAGCTCTATCCAGCAACTGGCCCTGGCTCTTCCGAAGGGTCAGGCCGGCCAGGCGGGCACTGCCCTTCAACTCGGTCTCGGCAATCAGCTCGATCCCGGTTGAATCACCCCTGTCCTCGAGCTCGACCAGGTACTCCTGGCGCCGAAGATGCTTCTCGAACTGAGTGTCGGCAAGTTCCTGCTGCCAGGAGAAAAGGGCCGGTGGCTCGGCTTTGACCGCTTCGAAGTCAAGGCGCACCCTTCTCCCGGAGTCCGCCTCGAGCAGGCTGGTCCACTTGAGGCCGACCGTTCCCGGCTGGCCGACCAGCCCCTCGACCCGGACGATCCGTGGCCACCACTTCGCCAGGTTTCCCGGACGGCTGATGAAGTCCCAGACCTGACCGATTGGCAGGGCGACCTCCAGCTGACGACTGACCCGGGGCAACGGACCTGCTCAGGACTCGGAGAGGCGCCTGAGATCCCGTACGAGAAGGGCGTGCTTGAGCTCGCTCATGACCGTCGCCATGCGCTCGAGACTCTGGATGCCCTCCTTCCGCCGCTGCGGGTTACGGGAGACGAGCTTCGGGGCTAGAAGGGCCTCGATCAGCTGGGCCTCGCGATCAGCCGAGGTTCGGGAGAGTCTGAGGTTGCGTGCTGCGACCCCGGCACGGGAGAGCTCCAGTGCCGCCCGCACTATCTCGACGTCGACCTCCTCGAAGGCCAACTCCCCGGCCCCCTTTCGAGGCTGGATAAGTCCAAAATCGGCCAGCTCCATGAGGAATTCCTCGGATGCCCCGGTCTCCTCGAGGATGTCCTCCAGGGAAACCCTCGAGGCCGGCTCGGTGATCAGGCGGGCCCGCCGAGCGGTTCCCTTCTTCGAGCTCGTCCCGATCTCGGTCCCGCTGGGTCCGTTCGAGAGTTCCTGCCGGATCACCCGGAGCGGGAGAAACTCGTCTCGCTGGAGTCGCAACACCGTCCTCAGACGCTCGACGTCTGCCTGGCCGTAGAGCCGGTAGCCACCGGGCGTCCTCCTCGGCGTGACGAGCTTCTGGTCCTCGAGATACCTGATCTTCGAGATCGATACATCGTCGAACTCCTTGCTGAGGAGCTTTGCCACCGCCCCGATCGTCAGCGCTTTACGCTTGCGCTTTGCCGGGGGCGCCACCTGGACCTGCTCGGTCTTGGCCTTCGAAGGGGGCATCGCTCAGCGCTGGAAGAAGCTCAGCTTGTACTTGCCGACCTGGATCTCGTCACCATCCTCGAGGAGCTGGGACTCGATCCGGTGCCGATTGACGTAGGTCCCGTTCAGCGAACCGAGGTCATCGATGTAGATGCCTTCTTTTCGCTTGACGATGAGCGCATGGTTTCTTGAAACCGTCACGTCATCGAGGAAGATTCCGGCATCGGGACTCCGGCCGATGGAGAGGCGCTCCTCCTCGATCGGGAAGCTTTCACCGGCCCGTCCCCCACCGCTCCGGATCACCAACGCAGCGCCTGCGAGCTCGACCTCGACATCGATGTCGACGGCCTCGATCTCGCCTGTCTCTCCTACCCGGTAGGTGCTCGTGATCGGCTCGCTGCTGTCCTCGGGCGAGCCGATGAATGCGCCACACTTCTGGCAGTAGTTCGCCCCGTCGGAATTGACAAAGCCGCAGTCAGTGCAGTGCTGAGCCATGGAGGGAGTATAGGGCCGCTGTCAAACCTTCAACCTTCGGTTGAGGTTTGGGATGATTCGGCCAGTGCCCTTAGTCCGGCGCGACCACTCCTGAAGTAGATGAAGGTCGCACCCCAGGCCATCACCAGCCCGATCACCAACAGGGTCGTGGGAAACCACCCCGGAATGATCAGGGCGAAAAAGATCGCTGACATGACCGGGAAGACCGCCATTCGGCCAATCCAGTTGACCTCGATGTCGAGCCCATGGGACATGCCCCACCGGGCCATGACGAGTGTCACGAGCTCCCGCAGGACGAGGATCGCAAGGAGCCAGCGTGGCAGAAGGGTGAAGTGCCAGCAGACAACTACACCGGCAAGGATCGTCGCCCTGTCTATAACAGGGTCGATGATCGCTCCCAGGCGGCTGTACTGCCCGGTAACCCTGGCCAGGAAACCGTCTACGTAGTCGCCGGCAGCAACTGCCCAAAACACGAGGGCAGCGGCAAGCGAAACCCCGTCTTCGGACCCGAGGGCCAGGATCAGGAAGACAGCGATCCCGATTATCCGCAGCAGGCCAACTAGATTGGGGATGGTCAGCGGCCTCAACGGCTGGCCCCGGCGCGTCGCAGACGGCTCCGGACCGGTCCGGTCGAGTCCGAAGAGACGCCGCACCCTGCCCCTTCCGAACGGGGCAGTCTCGCTCACGCCTGCTCCAGGCGGGTGAGTTCCTCCCTGATCCGCACGACAGCATCATCGAGCGGAATCGGCATCTCATCCCCGGTTGACCTGATGGTGGCTTCGAGCTCGCCCTGGGCAAGACTCTTGCGACCTCCCACGACCCGTAGCGGACAGCCGATGAGCTCGGCATCGGTGAGCTTCTGTCCGGCGCCGAGATCCCGGTCGTCGTAGAGGACCTCGGTTCCCGACTCGATCAGGGCGTCGTAGATTTCATCGAGCTCCTCCCGCCCATCCTCGCCTTCCCTGGCCAGGGCCACCAGATTCACTCCCCAGGGTGCGATCGAGGGGGGCCAGTCGAGTCCCTTGTCGTCTGCTCGCTGCTCTGCAGCCGCGGCCATTACCCGGGCCGGGCCGATCCCGTAGCTCCCCATGACGATTGGCCTTTCCTTACCTGCCTCATCCAGGTAGGTCGCGCCGAGCGCCTCCGAGTAGCGGGTGCCGAGTTTGAAGATATTGCCGACCTCGATGGCCGGCTGAAGCTCGATCGTCTCCCCTTCCTTTGTCCGGTCACCCTCCTTCACCGTACGGATATCTACCTCCGTGTACTCGAAATCCCTGCCGGGACTCACTCCGTCGAGGTGCAGGTCCGGACGGTTGGCCCCGCAGATGAGGGCATCCCCGATTATCGCCTCGTCCTTGATCACCTTGACCTCGGTCCCGACCGGACCGATGAAGCCGACCGGACCGAGGTGGGCCTCGATTTCCTCCTCGCGTGCAGGGCGAACCTGCCGTCCCACAGCCGTGGCGACCTTCGTCAGGTTGGCCTGGTCATCCCCCCTGACCAGGGCGAGGATCAACTCGCCGTCTTCCTCAGCCACGACGGGAATTGCCTTCATCAAGGAGCCCTCTGGAGCTCCCAGCGATCCGGCAACCTCTTCGACAGTCACCAGACCCGGCGTCTCGAGCTCCGTGATGGCCGATGGCCCGGGACGGCCCGGAACGGGATCCGGCACCGCCGAGGCAACTTCGATGTTTGCCGCGTATCCAGGTGCTAGGACGATCACGTCCTCCCCGGCCGGGCAGGGAGCCATGTACTCATGGGCTCCGGACCCACCCATCATGCCGACATCACTCTCGACGCGATACCAATCGATCCCGCTGCGGTCGAATATCCGGTCATAAGCATCTATACAGGCCGAATACGACTCCTCCAGCCCGGCCTGATCACGGTCGAAACTGTAGGCGTCCTTCATTATGAACTCCCTTGTCCGCAGGATCCCGGCTCGCGGTCGCGGCTCGTCACGCTCCTTGACCTGGAACTGGTAGAGGAGCTTCGGTAGTTCCCGATACGAGCGGAGCTCGGCCGCCACGTGAGAGGTCACGGCCTCCTCGTGAGTCATTGCCAGCACGAGATCGGCCCCGCGACGATCCTCCAGGGTGAACAGCTCTTCGATCCCGTCGCGACCTGTCTTACGCCAGAGATCCCGTGGCTGGAGCAGGGGCATCAACATCTCTTCCCCGCCGATCCGATTCATTTCCTCCCGGATGATTGCCTCGATCTTCCGGTGGATACGCCAGCCG
>JBBAUQ010000016.1:16031-16892 GCA_040398125.1 Solirubrobacterales bacterium
CCCTGACCAGGAGTTGGTGACTGACCGACTCCGAGTCGCCGGGGGCGTCTCTGAGTGTTGGCAGGAGGTATCGAGAGAGGCGTGTCACGGCCCAAACCCTAACCGCCGCCGAGGCCCTATGCCCTGGTGAACCTGCGTCCCTCGGTAGGTGACTCGGACTCGTCGAGGAGAACCCGGTCCGACTCGCCCCTCTCGGCGGCCTCCTTCTCCATCCGGGCGATCTTCTCGGGAGTCAGGTCATCGGCATTCTCGGCCTCGATCTTGGCGACCCAGGCCTCGCCCTCGGCCGACTCTGCGGCATCGAACTCGACCTCGCCACCCCTTTCCAGGGAAAGGTCGATCTGCTCGAAAAGGGCGTCCACCAGCTGTGGCGTCGGCACCTTCTTCAGTGCCTTCCCGTGGGCGAAGACGACTCCTTCATCCTTGGCCCCGGCTATCCCGAAGTCGGCATGCTTGGCTTCGCCGATGCCGTTCACGGCGCAACCGAGGACGGCGACCTCGATCGGCTCCTCGTACTGCTCGAGTCGTTCCTCGACCTCGGCAACCACGGCATCCATGTCGAACTGGAGCCGGCCGCAGGTCGGGCAGGCAATCAGAACCGGGCCCCTCTCCCTCAGCTGCAGGGCCTTGAGGATCTCCCAGGCGACCTTGACTTCCTCTTCGGCATGGAAGGTCGAAAGGCTGACCCGGATCGTGTCGCCGATCCCGTCGGCGAGCAAGGTCCCCAGGCCGACCGCTGACTTCAGGGATCCAGACCACTTCGTGCCGGCCTCGGTTATGCCGAGGTGGAGCGGGTAAGGGATCTTCTCCGCGATCAACCGGTTGGCGGCGATCGTGTTCGGCACGTTGGTGCTCTTGATG
>JBBAUQ010000017.1:0-16887 GCA_040398125.1 Solirubrobacterales bacterium
GCGAACGGCAGCTGTGCCTTCGCCTCGGTATCGAGCTCGGCATGCATCCCGGCGTAGTCGCCCTTGGACCATGCCTCGACGTACCTCTTGGCTGCGTCTCGGTTGGGGTTTCCGGGGCAGCCGACGATCGCCCCGACCACGAAGGCCAGGAGGGCGATCAGGGCCAGAGGGATCAGGCGGGTCTTCACCCGATCGTTGATCTCGATCCCGTTGCCCTTCACGGCCACGCTGGAGAAAATATCGCCCGGCGCGGTGGGCAAGGCGGCCAATAGATTGTTGGCATGACTCCTGTCGATTGGGCGATCGTCGCCGTCGTGTTCGTCCTGGCGCTCTGGGGGTTCAGGCGGGGGCTGATCGTCGGGGCGTTCGGCCTCAGTGGTTTGCTCATCGGCGGGGTGCTGGGTTCCCGACTGGGGCCGCTCCTGGTCGAGGGCGGATCGTCATCTCCCTACGCACCGCTTTTCACCTTGCTGGGTGCCTTGACGCTGGGCGCGCTGGCGCTCTCACTCGCTGCAAGTCTGGGTGAGGGGATCAGGCGCACCCTTGTGCGGGGTCCATTCAGCCAGGTGGTCGACGGGATCGGCGGGGCCCTGCTTGCGGCTGCCCTGGCCCTGGGCCTGATCTGGATAGCTTCGGCAGCGATCCTGTTCTCGACCGGCTCGAATGACCTCCGTCGGTCATTCCAGAGGTCGAACCTGTTGGCGACCATCAATGAGAGCTTTCCTCCATCCGGCCCCCTGATCAAGGCCCTCTACCGATTCGACCCGTTTCCGACGGTCGCTACCTCCCCGGGCAATGTCGCCCCGCCCGACAGGGACGCCGGCCTCAGCCCCGGAGTCAGGCGGGCGGCGCTCTCGGTCGTCAAGGTGAGTGGATATTCGTGCGGCTTCGGGGTCATGGGTTCAGGTTGGGTGATCGCCCCCGGCATCGTCGTGACCAACGCCCACGTAGTCGCCGGCCAGGAGGACACCCTGGTCCAGACACCCGAGGGCCAGACCGCCGAGGCGACTGCGGTGGCGTTCAATGCACGCAATGACGTGGCCGTGCTCTCGGCGCCGATCGATTCAGCCCCTCTCACCACCCGAGTCGGAGTCCCCTCCGGTCTGCCCGGGGCCGCGATCGGTTATCCAAACGACGGTCCCTTGACGATCTCGCCCGCTCGCGCCGGTCAGAGCCGGAGCGTCCTGACCCAGGATGCCTACGGGCGAGGTCCGATCCAGCGTCAGACCCTTTCGCTTCGCGGCTCGGTCCGGCGGGGGAATTCCGGCGGACCGTTGGTGGATCGGAATGGCCTGGTGCTGGGCACGGTCTTCGCTGCCACCACCAAGGGTCCGCCGGGAGGACTGGCAATACCCAACGGGGTGGTCAGGCAGATAGCGGCACAGGCGACGGGCCCGGTCAGCACGGGGCCGTGCGCCAGGTAGAAAAGCCCGGCCCGTTCCGGCCGTTTTGTAGAGTCCTTTGCCAGTGGGTTCAGTGAGCGCGAGACAGGCTTCGGCCAATGGCAGTGCCGCCGACCCGGGGGCCGTCCAGGTCTGCCCCAGGTTCCACGCCGCGATCGAGTTGATCGGCAAACGGTGGTCGGGGGCGATCATCTGGTCCCTGTCGGCCGGACCCCTCCGCTTTGCCGATCTGAAGCGTGCAGTTCCGGGACTTTCGGACCGGCTGCTCTCCCAGCGCCTGCGGGAACTCGAAGAGGCCGGTGTGTTGAGCCGGACCGTCGAGGACACCCTTCCGGTTCGGGTCACCTACGAGTTGACCGACAAGGGCGAGTCGCTCGAGCCGGCGATCATCAGCATCGGTGAGTGGGCCGAGCGCTGGGCCGACTAGTCGCTTCCTCGCGCCCCCGACCGATCTATGTCCCGAGCCTCTGGCAGGCCCAGCAGCTCCCACAGCCCACCGAGAGCCCGTCCTCACCGAGGTCCACCGGATCGATGATCTGGCTGACCAGCTCCCGGACCTCGGCCCGGACCGCGCCCAGTTCCTCGGGTCCATAGTCCCGGTAGACCGGAGCTACGGTCCCGCTGGGGCCGAGGAAGATGAAGGCCGTCCTCACCTGATCGGCCAAGGGCTCGCCAGACGGTGACTCAGCCACGGCGAGGGCATAGAGATCTCGTTGCAGGCCGTACTCGCCCTCCATGAACTCATCCGGTGACTTTTCGTCCAGCCGGTTGGTCTTGAAGTCGACGATGAGCGGAACCTCACCCGGAACCAGCAAATCGATGAAGCCACGGATGACCACTCCGTCGACGTTCAGGATGATCGGCACCTCGGCCCTCGCTCCGCGGACCTTCAACTGGTCGATCAAATCGGAGTCGAGCAGCCCGGTGACCATCTGCTCGGCCAGACCGACCGATTCGGAATCACGAATACCCTCGGCCTGCAGTGCGGCGATCACCCGCTCACGGGTCGGTGCCTCCCAACCCCTTCGGGCCGACATCTCGATCAGCGCATGGACTGCCGTCCCGAAGGAGGCGCCGTCACCCTGCCTGCCGGTTGACTCGGTGTCGGGCCCACCGGTTGGCCAGTAACCCTCTTCACTGAGCCGGAGCACCCGCTTGGCAAAGAACTGCAGGGGGCAGGCCCTGAACTCCCCGAGGGCCGTGAAGGAGAGGGGAATGTCCGGATACGCGCGCGGCGCCGGCCGAACCAGCGGGGGGAAGGCCACGGAATCTTCCTCATCACCCTGGTCCAGGGGAAGGCGGTCCCTGGAGAGCCGTTCGGCCACCTGCTCATCTACCGGCAGGGTCTCGACCTCGATCAGGCCGGCAAGGTCCCCGGCCGGGACCTCCGAACCCCATTCACCGTCCTCATCGGGAGCCGTACGCAGTCCCAGCCCGAAGCAGAGGCGGTCGATGATCGACGTCAGCTCACCGATCGACTTCGGGCCCTGGGGGCAGCCGCTCAGAACTAGATGGCCGCAGGCTCGGGTGAGCGCCACGTGGAGGAGGCGGAGCTCTTCGTCCTCGTTGGCAGCTCTGGCTTCGTCGGAGATCGACTTCCAGTCGTATGCCCTCTGATCGCCGATCTTCAGTCCGACCGCGAAGCTCTCGGGCTCGGCTGGATCCTCCGAGGGTCCAAGTAGCAGCAGGGAGCGCCGGTCGCCCTTGAAGCTGCGACCGAGATCCGGAACGAAGACGGCCTCGAACTGGGCGCCCTTGGCAGCATGGACGGTCATTATCCGGACGACCTCGCTGCGTTCATCTTCAGTTGCGACCTGGGCCTCGCTGTCTTCGGCCTGGCTGGCGTCGACCCAATCCAGGAAGCCCCGCAGATCCCGGGAGTGCTCTTCTTCGTAGTGCCTGGCGATCGAGGCGACTCGCTTGATGTCCGAGATCGAGGTCGGATCGCGATCGAGTGCGCCGAGGTCGTAGCCGGTGAGTGTCACCAGCTCTTCGACCAGCTCGTCGAGGGGAAGGCCGGTTGCCCGGCCCCTCGCCTCCTCGATCGCGTCGGAAAAGCGGGTGAGTCGCACCCGGTCTTCGGGATCTATCTGGCCGAGCCAGCCGTCCTCACCACCCTTTCCGGATGCCACATCGAGTACGGCCTCCCAGAGCCAGCCATCCCTCCCGACCTCACGCCTCAGTATCGGGGGGGCGTCGGCCGAGAGGCCACAGGCCGGCGACAGCAGGGCGGTCAGGAGGGACTCCTCGTCGAAGGGGTTGGCGACAACCCGCAACAGGGCGACCACGGTCTGGGCAGTGGCGGATCCCCAGAAGCCACGTCCACTGATCGTGTACGGCGTCAGCCCAACCTGCCTCAGGGCCTCCTCATAGAGGTGAGCCCTGGTCATCGCGCGCAGCAGGATGACCACGTCCTTCTGGGGCGTTCCCTGCTCGACCAGATCGCGAATCTCCTGGGCGACCGCCAACGCCTCTGCTGTCTGATGTTCGACCGGTCCACCTTTTTCCTCCCCGGATTCCCCATCTCCGACATCTGGCGATTCCGGCCGCCGGGCCGGCGCAATAGCTCCGAGCTCGAGTGGACCCCAGTCGCCACGCTCGACCAGAAGCAGTCGGACGGAGTGATCAGCGCCCGGCCCGCGCTCTGACCTCTCGCCCTGTTCGAGCTCGGCAAAGGTGTGACGCGAGGCAGGATCGCCCGACCTTCGTGTCCAGACTTCACGATCGAGGCCGAGTCCGAGGCCGTTAACCGCATTCAGGATCGTCTGGTCGGACCGGTTGTTGCCTTTCATCTCGAGTAGGCCATCCCCGGGAAGGCCCCGACCCCGGTCACGGAATATCTGGACATTCGCGTGGCGAAAGCGATAGATCGACTGGAGTTCGTCGCCTACTGTCATCAGGGTCGTATCGGGTCCGCGCAGGGCCTTGATCAGGTCGAGTTGGAGTCCATTGGTGTCCTGGAACTCATCGACCATGATCTCCCTGAAGCGGCCTCGGTAGTAGTCACCGACCTTCCGGTCGTTTTGAAGCAGGTCCCGGGTCCTGATCTGGAGGTCTTCGAAATCGAGCAGTGAGTCCAGTTCCTTGAGACGGGAGTAGGCAGCCCCGTAGAGCTCGAGCAGCCGGGAGGTCATCCGGTAGGTGGAGTCACCATCGGCCATCGCGACCAGCTTGCCGGCCGCCCTCTCGAGTCGGTCGGCCAGTCGGTTGACGGTCTCGTCCGTCTCGCTCTTGCTCTTACTCGCTTCGGCCAGCTCGAGGGTCAATCGTTCGCCGTTTTCTCCGAGGTGCTCTACCAGGCGTTGGGCCTTCTTCTTCGGGGCGTTGTTGGCCCGATCGGGATCGAAGGCGATCTCCTTGGCCAGCGCGAGGATCTCGTCGACCAGCTCGGTCGGGTAAGTGGTTGGCAGGTCGCCAGCCGGCAGGCTCGGCTCGGCGATTCCCCTGGAGCGGAGTTCATCGTAGGCGTCCCGGATCTCGTCACCGAGTCGGTCCAGGCCGAGGCCCGAGATCAGCCGTTCCAGCTTGGCCTGCCCTGTATCGCCTGTCTCGGCATCGAGGAGTCCGGCGAGCGCCTCGGCGAAGTCCCGGGACTTGAGCGCGGTGGCATCTACCTGGTCGATCACCTCAAAGCCGGGGTCGACCCCGGCCTCGAGCGGGAATGAGCGAAGGATTCGGGCACAGATCGAGTGGAAGGTCCCTACCCAGGCGCTACTCATCGTCGCGGCTTCGGGGCTCTTCGGATTGAGGAGCGCTGCGGTGTCTTCCCTGATTCCTTCCTCCAGCTCTCCGGCGGCCTTGTCGGTAAAGGTGAAGACGAGTATCTGGCCGAGGGCCTCTTCGGGCGGGGCTCCCTGCTCGATTTCCGTCTCCAGCAGTCGCACGAACCGGAGTCGGGTGGTGGTCGTCTTGCCGGTCCCGGCACCGGCTGCGACGAGGATGTCGGTCGCGTCGCAGTCCCGGATGGCTTCCTGTTCGTGGGTCGGGGTGAAACTGTCGGTGTCCACGGTCATCCCGTCACCGACTCAGCCCTCTCCCCGTTCCGGCGTTCCCGGGATTGCCGGATGGTCGAAGTGGTGGCGGCACTCATTCGGACCGTGGTCAATCCCTCCAGCGAGCAGCTGGTCCATGGCTCGGCCGGCGATCACCAGGCCTTCCGAGACCCAGTCCTCCAAGGAACCGTTCTTGCCGTCGTTCGCCTTCAGACCGGCCTCCCTGGCGATCGAGAGCAGTCCGGGATCGAACGCCCCCCGACGCTCGCCATCCTTCAGTGAGAAGTACAGGCCCCCCAGGAGCCTCAACCCGTTCCCCTGTTCGGTCAGTGGGATGGCGTGCAGGTAGAGCGGCATCTGGACCCTGCCGTGTCTTTCCAGATCGGCCTTCTTCCTGCCCCCGACGTCACCCGTCTTGTAGTCGATTACGAGCGCCGGGGTACCCTCGAGACCATCGGGTTCGTCGGGGCCCGACTGCGCCAGGTCTATCCGGTCGATGCGACCCCGCAGATTCCACTGCCTGCCCTGCGGGGTTTTCATCTCGATCGGTCCGAAGCTGAACTCCAACGGCCCCGGCAGGAACGGACCGAGCGGCCTTTCGACACTGCCCTGGACCAGGTCCCTGGCCATTCTCCTGACCCTCAGCTTGCGCACACGAGATGCAACATCGGTTCCGCCGAGGGCTAGCCTGGAATCGGCGAACACCTCCTCGACGGCCTCGTCCGCCCGGTCGAGCCAGTCGTCGAGAGAGGCGGCTTCGGGGCGCTCGCCCGGGCGCCCTTCGAACAGCCTCTGCAGGACGACGTGGACTGCCTGTCCGAGCTTCAGGGGTTCGGGGTCGGGTCCCAGCGGCCTGGGTGAAACTGCCCGTTCGACGTACCACCGGTAGGGACAGCCGGCGAACGCCTCGACCGCGGTCGGGCCGAGACCACCGGTCGCAAGGTCATCGAGGAGCGCCCGATTGGCCAAAGGCCCGAGGAGCTGACTCCGGGCCTCGGCAGCGGCGGCCCGGTCGAGTCTCCCTGGCAGCTCATCCAGCTCGCCGATCCAGTCCGCTTCTACCCCGTGCTCAGGTGCCGCAGCGGCGACCCCGGACGCCTGTTCTTCCTGCCATCCGATCTCGTTTCCCGAGCCCGCCAGGGTGCGGGCCAACTCCCTCGGCGAGGGTGCCTCGGAGAGGGGCAGAGTCGGCCTGCTGGCCCTTCTCCCCCCGCGTTCGGGACTCGGTTCGAACAGATCTTCGACCAGGCCGACCAGAGGGGATGGTCGGGCCGCGTTGCCGGCCTCATCGGCAGTCATGCAGGAGATGACGGCTCCCTTGGTAGCCGCGGTCAGGGCGGAGTAGAACAGGTAACGCTCCTGGTCCTCGGGGTCCATGCGTGGAGGCATCCCGAGGGCCGTCCGATCGGTCCTCGACAGGAAGGGGCCGGGCCGTTCACGGTCGAATGCGCCCCCTTCCTGAACTGAGGCGACCAGGACGTATTCGAACCTCTTGCCTCGAATGCTGTAGGGGCTGGTAACCAGCACGGCTCCCACCGCCGGTGAGGACCAGACCTTGATCGTGCCGGTCTCCAGTGCGTGCCCGAGTTCCCGAAACTGGGCGTCGGGATTGGTGATGATCTCCTGGAGTTCCTCGGTGGATGAAGCGATGGCCCCGGCCATGCGTATCTCGAGGATCGTCTCGGCCGGGGGCGGCCAGCGATCTATTCCGGCGAGGATGCGCTCGGTCATTTCGTCGGTCAGTTGTCGAATCGCTGCCGGCACGGCACCACCATTCGTTTCCAGTCGGGCCTCGGCCAGTTGATCCCATCCCGGGACCGTGCCCTGTCCCCTCTTGGCGAAGCGCCTTGCAGTGCCCTCGGCCGTCCTCTCGCCGTAGCGTCGGCACTCGACCTCGAGGCCGTCGACGACCTCCCTACCGGGTCCCAGCGGGCCCCTCAACCAGGCGATCAAGTCATCGGCGGTTCCCTCGTTCGCGGCCCGGAGCAGGGCTCCGAGTGAGGATCCGACTGCGGTCGTGTTGGCCGTGGTCTCGGCCTCCAGTCCGACCTGGATTCTGTAACGCCCCAGGATCTCGGCGATCAACCGACCCTCTGTGGAGGGGGCGTTTGTGACCACGGCGATCTTCCCGGGATCGACGCCGCTGGAGACCAGTCGGGCCACCTCCGTCCCAAGGGCCTCGGCCTGGTTCCGGAGGCCGGAGGAATCGAACACCTTCAGTTGGGGCCCCGGGTCGAGGGGCTCGGTGTCCTCGGGCCTGGGCCTGAGCAGCCGTCGGGCCACCGCTTCGAGCAGGGGATCGATATCCCCGGCCTCGCTGTCTGTCCGCTCGAAGACCTCCCAGGTGACCGCTTCGTCGAGACTCTCCAGGCTCGAGACCATCCAGTTGGAGAAGCGGGTAGCCGGGTTTTCGGGTGCGCTCGACCTCGGGGGTCCCGGCTCATGAGTGGCCGTTATCGTCACCTCGACACCGTCGGTTTCAACCACCAGCCTCCGCACCAACTCGATCTGCTGGCCGGTCATGTCATCGAATCCACTGATGAACAGCGGTCGTCCCTCGGGCCAAGCCTGGGGCAGCGAAAGTACGGCTTCGGTTGCCGTCTGGGGCAGGTCGGTGAAGCCCGATTCCCCCAACCCGTCGAGATAGGCCCTGAAGACCGCCTCGAGTCGACCGAGACCGGCGAGGCCGGCCTCCTCGATCCGACCCCCCAGGGTGTCAGGGTCGATCATCGCCTCACGGAACTCATCGACCAGCTCGAGCAGGGCATCGATGAAGCCGGGCTGGTTCCGAAGCCGGTCGGCCTCGGTTCTCCACTCTTTCGTGACGGCATCCGCCATCAGTTTGCGGCGGCGCAGCGGACCGGCGATCGGTTTCTGTGGTTTGCCTGCCATGGTGATGATCTCGCTGCAGAGATCGCGGAAATGGACGATTCGCAGACCGGTCACTGCACCGTTTTCGGCCGTCAGCCGTCGCTCCCACGCGAAGATGTCACTCACCGAAGGCACGACCAGGATGGGGTCCCGGGATCGCTTCTCGAAGAGCAGTTCGGCCAGGCGTTCCGTTCTTCCGGAGTTGGGTGGGCCTGTGATCAGCAGCAGGGGCATCGCCTCAGGGTAGTGTCTGGCCAGGCAGACGATTCCTGACCCGATCGACCCGTCCCATCCGCATTTTGCGGCCGGCCGGCGCCGGTTTGCCGTCCTGTCCGGCCTCTATCTTCAGCCACATCGGATCAAGCCCTTACAGCGAGAAGGACGGTCTGCACTGATGCCCCTCTGTTTCGTAGATCCAGCCGACGCGATCCACGTGATCTCCGATTCGGTCGGCCGGGAGGCTCGTCGCCAACTCCTCGGTGAAGCACTCCGTGCCTGGGTCGATGAGATCCCCGAGGAGGAGCTCGAAATCCAGTACGCCCGGGCCCTGGCCGAGCTGGATCAGGATGATCTTTCGCTGTTGGCTGCCTGGCACGGATCGATGGAGGTCGGCCAGCCCGTGCCCAATCGGGACTTCCTGATGGGCGCCTTCGGCTCCCTCGGGGAGCACCGTCGCGAGGCCCTCAAGCTGGCGGCCGGATTCCGTGGCGAGGAGGTCCTCGAGGAAGGCCTGACCGAAGAACTCGCCCTGGAGACCGTGGTTGGCTGGCTGTCGCCGGAGCGGCTGATGGCCCTTGCCCGGCATGCCCTGGACCTGTACGTCTGGGACCGCGCCGGTTCTGACAATTAGGCTAGCCCGGCACCCCGGAGGCCTTCCCGTCCGGGTGTATCCCGAGCATCTCGTGGACCGCGGCCCTGGTCTGGGCCGTTTCCCGGAAGTGCACTGACCGAATGCCGAGTTCCTCGGCGGCGACGCAGTTGATTTCGGTGTCGTCGATGAAGAGGCAGGACTCGGGGGCGAGGCCGACCCTGTCGAGCAGGAGTTCGTAGATCCTCGGATCGGGCTTGCGACAGCCGACGAATGCCGAGTCGACTACCTCCTCGAACAGTTCATCTACCGGAAGCATCGATCGCCAGAGGGGCTCCCACTCACGGACGTTGTTGGTCAGCAGGGCGGTACGAAAGCCGTCCCTCCTGACCTCGCGGATCAGGTCGATCATCCCGACATTCGGATCGAGCGCCTCGAAGAAGTGGATACCGAGATCGTGCCAGCGAACCTCGCGACCGAGGTCGTCAGACAGGCTTGCCGAGAGCAGGCGGGAGAACTCATCGGCCGGCATGCGTCCGCACTCCAACTCGAACAGGGGGTTCCTGCCGGTCTCCTCGGTGAGCGTCGAAAGGGCTCGCCCCAGGCTCTCGGGCGGTATCCCCACTGCATCCTGTATTGCCGCGAACGAGTGGATTAGGGGCGTGGTGAGCACCCCCCCGAAATCCGAGATCACCATCTCGATCCGGCTCACCGTTCATCCCCCGGAGTCCGATCGGCTGCAGGCTCGGCCGGTGTGACCGGCGGGGGCGGCAGGGAGCGGGATGGCTGCTCGGCGCCTTCCCAGGTGACGTCCACCGCCTCACCCTCGAAGTCGTAAGACCTCTCGGCTCGGGAGCCGAACCGGCCGGCACTCCAGGCCGCTGCCGCGGCAGCAACCTTGAACCGTCGGGCGAGCAGGAAGACGAGGAGCATCCGTATGAGGGAACGGGTCGGCGGGAAGAGGAGCAACAGGCCCAGGAATGAACTGATGAAGCCGGGGAGGATCAGCAGTGCGGCCCCGGCGGTGATCATCACCCCGTCGAAGGCCTCCCGTGTGGGTGGCCGGCGCCGCCCGATCGCCTCCCGGAACCGGAGCCAATGGACCCGGCCGCGCTGCTGGAGGATGAGGAGCCCTGCCACTGCCGAGAGGAACAGCAGAAGCAGCATCCAGAAGAAACCGATCGCCTGGGCCACCAGCACCATCAAGACGATCTCGGCCACTGGCCAGACCACCAGGGCCGCTAGGAGAAGAATCATCATCAGGTACAGGTTATGACCTGCCCGGGCCGGCGATCACCGTTGAACTCCGGGACGATCCGGGTAGGATCTCGGAATGGCAGAAGAGCAGACGAAAATGCCAACTGAAGAGGCCGTCTATGAAGTCCTGGAGGAGGTCATCGACCCTGAGCTCGGGCTCGACTTCGTCTCTCTGGGGCTCGTCTACGACGTCGAGATCGAAGAGCCGGACGTGTACGTGACCTTCACCTTGACGACCCCTGCCTGTCCGATCGGACCGCAGGTCTCGGAGCAGATGAAGGAATTCGTTGGCCGCCTGGATGGGGTCCGGGAGGTTTACCCGAAGATGATCTTCGATCCGCCCTGGTCGCCGGAGATGATGTCCGAGGACGCCAAGTTCGCCCTCGGTTTCTAGGAGGCGACTGACCGCTTGGTCGGCACCCTCCTGTTGATGCTGCCCTTCGCCCTCGCCGGGGCGGTGAGTCCGATGGTGCTGACTGAACAGACGGTCGTCCTGGCGTCGAGCGGTGGCCGCAAGACCGCGCTGCGTTACGCGGCAGGGGCAGTCCTCATGCTGTTCATCTACGTCGTGGTCCTGACCGCCTTCGGTCGGTTGATCTCACTGCCCACGCACCTGACCTTCAGCGCGCGGCTCGATATCGGGCTCGGCGTCGTACTGATCCTCCTCGCAGTCTTCTTCCGGCACAGGGGAAAGGTGAAGGCCGTAAAGAGGGATTCCGCGAAGACCAAGCCCAAAGTCACCTCGGGGCAGGCGTTCGGGCTGGGCGTGGTCGGGATGGCCACCAACGTGACGACGATCGCGATGATGGTACCGGCCACCAAGATCATCTCGGGCGCCGGCCTCGGCCTGCTCGAGGACCTGATCCTGGCCCTGATCCTCGTGGCCATCGCCTCCATTCCGGCATGGCTCCCGGTCACCCTGGTGATGATCGCTCCGGGTCCGGCCCAGCGATTCCTCAACGCACTGGGCAACTTCCTCGGCAAGTACGGCAGGAGGCTGGTCGTCGTCCTGTTCGCCGGGCTCGGGCTCTACCTGGTCATCAAGGGCCTGGTTGCCCTGCCCGGCCTCTGAGTCCCCCGGGGACGCAGTCGCGCCGCGGAATCAGTCTTCGACGCAGGTAGCGACCAACTCGGCGAGCGCCCCGTTGAGGCCCTCGGAGACGAGATCGATGTCCGGCATCGCGTCGAAGTCGCCCAACAGCCCGAAATCGACCCTCCCGTTGTAGGAGATGACCGCCACCGCAAGTCCGTGGTTCTCGGCGAGGAACGGAATCGGGAACACCTCACTCATCTGACGGCCCAGCATGTAGAGGGGAATCTGGGGGCCCGGTACGTTGGTCACCAGGAGGTTGAACAGGCGGGTAGAGAAGTTGAGTCGGCCCGACTGGGCCAGCAGGGTCGGCGGTGCGAAGTCGTTTAGCCGGGCGATGACCTCGGCGCCCAGCGCCTGCTTGGACTGCTTCAGGCCGTCCATGGCGCGGCTGACTATCTCGAGGCGGGCGACGGGATCCTCCTCGTAGACCGGGAGGGGCGCTCGCATCGCGGCCAGTCGGTTGCCCAGCCTGCCGCGCTCTTCCTCGTCCCTGACCGAGACCGGAACGCGCGCGCGGAGTTCCAGGTCATCGACCGGCACGCCCCGGAAGATCAGCCAGTTCCTCAGCGAGCCGGTAACGACCGCCAGGACCACGTCGTTGACCGTGGTGTCGTAATGGTTCTTGACCCGCTTCAGGTCCTCCAGGTCGGCTCGGCTCAGGGCGATGCGCCGGTGGGGCGTGATCTCCGTGTTGAGCGGCACGTCGGGGGCCGGGTCGGCGAACTGCTTTGCGATCTCGGCCAGTCCCTCGAGCCCCTCGCCGACCTTGGCGACGATCTGCTGGGGATGTCGAACGGCATCGAAGGCCCGCGCACCCAGGCGGACCGGGGCGCCGGCCACCTCACCGGCGCTCTGGCCGAGCAGTTCGTACTCCGAGGGTGCCCTGCGGGGTTTCCACGGCTCGCCCGGCGCGACCGGCTCGGGGTCAGGGGTCAGGTCGAAGATGACGGTGCCGATGTCGACGCCCGATACCCCGTCGATCATCGCGTGGTGGCTCTTGATGAGCACCGCGAACCGGTTTCCCTCGAGGTTCTCGACCAGGTACATCTCCCAGAGCGGCTTCTCCCTGTCGAGCGACTGCGAGAAGACCCGGTCGGCGAGGGTGATCAACTCACGCTCGGTCCCGGGCGATGGGAGTGCGGTCTGCCTCATGTGGAAGGAGATGTTGAAGGCGTCGTCATCGACCCAGAGGGGCCGGCCGATGTCGAACGGGGGATAGGCGAGCTTCTGTCGGTACCTGGGCACCAGTGGCAACCGGGACTCGACGTGGGCGACGAAATCGGGGTAGGGCGGTGCTTCGCCATCGAAAACGAGGATGGCCCCGATATGCATGTGGCTGGCTTCGTTCTCGTTGGTCAGGAACGAGGCATCGAGCCCCGTCAGGCGATCGAGATTGGTGGCCGTCGTTTCAGTCATCGGACTTGTTGCTGGACCCCGCCCCGGGATCCCCGTGGTCGTTCCCCGCAACCTTACTCCGGCTAACCTTCAGTCATGCCTGAAATGTCGATTACCGGTCCGAAACGTGTAATCCTCGCTGCCCCTCGCGGTTACTGTGCCGGAGTCGACCGGGCCGTGCAGACCGTGGAGGAGGCTCTCGAGGAGCACGGCGCCCCGGTTTACGTGCGCAAGGAGATCGTCCACAACAAGCACGTGGTCGAACAGCTCTCCGGTCGGGGGGCGATCTTCGTGGAGGAGGAGACCGAGGTACCGGAGGGTGAAATCGTCGTCTTCAGCGCTCACGGCGTAGCCCCTGCGGTCCACGAAAGGGCCCGGGAGAGGAAGCTGCGGACGATCGATGCGACCTGCCCCCTGGTCACCAAGGTTCATGTCGAGGCCCGGAAATTCGCCGCTGACGGTTACACGATCGTGTTGGTCGGCCATGAAGGTCACGAGGAGGTCGAGGGGACGATGGGCGAAGCCCCCGAGAGCATCGTCCTGGTCCAGACCGTCGAAGATGCCGAAAGCCTGGAGCTCGAGGACGCCGAGCACGTCGCGCTGATCACCCAGACCACGCTCTCGGTCGACGAGACCGCCGAGATAATCGAGAAGCTCAAGGAGCGGTTCCCGGCCATCGTCACGCCGAAGTCAGAGGACATCTGTTACGCGACGACCAACCGCCAGGTAGCCGTCAAGGAGATCGCTGCCGAGTGTGACCTGGTGCTGGTGATCGGGTCGACCAACTCTTCCAACTCGAACCGCCTGGTCGAGGTCGCTCGCGAGTATGGCGCCGAGTCCTACCTGATCGACAACCACACCCAGGTCGATCCAGCCTGGCTGGAAGGGGTCGAGACCGTCGGGATCACCTCCGGGGCAAGCGCTCCGGAGGAGCTGGTCGAGGATCTGGTCGACTACTTCCGGGAGCTCGGTGTCGAGGACATCTCGGAGAGCCGGACGGTCGACGAGTCGGTTCGGTTCATGCTGCCCAAGGAGATCCGGAAGGGTCTCCCTACGGCCCCCGCTCAGTAGCCGGCGAGAAGCTGACGCTCCAGATCTCGACCGAGCCGGTAGGGCGAAGGCCCAACCGGTGTTCGCCATGTACGGGGAAGGCGACCAGGTCGTAGAGGCCCGGCCCGTCGACCGGGATGGCCGGCAGCGGCTGGCCATCGAGATCCAGCTCGAGGACGCCTTCCCCGGTCATCGTGGCGTGCGCCCCACCGGCCTCGAACACGACCTCGAAACCTTCACCTGCAAGTTCGCTCGTCCAGGGACTCCCGTCGGCCGGGAGCAGCTCCGGGCTCGGGGCGATTACCTCGATTCCGCTTCGGTCGGTGTCCCTTACCGGTGCCATCGGTTCAGGCATCCACTCTTGGGGACCATCACCGTCGAGGGCGCCCTGGATTGCCAGTTCGGTGCCCTCGTATTCACCCTCCCCGAAGTGGAACCACTTGAGGATTCCGCCCCGGCCCCAGAGGAAGAGGCTCGGCCAACCCTCGCAGCCATAGGCGGACCACAGGGCGAGATCCGAGTCGACCATCACCGGGAAATCGATCCCGAGTTCACCGAGGCCTTTCTCGACGACCGCCCGGTCACCACCGAACGGGAAGCGTGGGGCCTGGATACCGAGGACTGCCAGCCCCATCGGTCCGTAACGTTGAGCCCACTCCTTCAGGTAGGGCAGGGTCCGGACGCTGTTCAGCTGGCTGAAGTCGAAGAAGTGGACCAGGGCCGGTCGACCGGCCAGCAGGGGAGTCATCTTGCCGGGGTCGGGCCCGATCCAGATGGGATCGTGGGGAAACTCGGGTGCGGCTATGTCTTCTCTGAGCGGCAGCACGGCCGGTCCATTGTGTCGCAGGTCGACGCTTACCGGAACCCCCGGAAGGGGTCCCACCGGGTCGGTCGCCGGGATGCGGGGTCGGTATGATCGCCCGGTCCGTAACTCACCCCCGAAACGACCGAAGGAGAGTTCGAAGAAAATGGATCTCTGGACCCGAATCGAGCAGGCACGCGAGAAGTGGAACGTCCTCGAGCACCCCTTCTACCAGCGCTGGTCGGCCGGGGAGCTGACCCTGGATGAACTTGCCGTCTACTCCGGCCAGTACCGACGTGCAACCGAGGCCGTTGCCTGCATGAGCGCCAACCTTGCCGAAGATGCGCCCGAGTCCGAATCCCGCGGCCTGAGTGCCCATGCGAGGGAAGAGGCCGATCACGTGGCGATGTGGGACGGATTCGTGGCAGCCGTTGGCGGCAGCGTCGAGGATCCGGCCAATCCCGAGACGGCCGAGTGCTTCGAGGCCTGGACCAAGCGGGATGGATTCGGACCCCAACTGGCCCGGCTCTACGCGGTCGAGTCCGGCCAGCCCGAGATCTCCAAGACCAAGTCGATGGGCCTCTCGGACTTCTACGGGATCGAGGGCGATCCGGCCGACACCTATTTCACGGTGCACGCGACGATGGACGTCGAGCACGCCGAAGAGGGTCGGAAGCTGATCGAGAAGTACATGGCCGAGTTCGATGAGGATGAGCTCGTGGCAGCGGCCGAAGAGGCCTTCGAGGCCAACTGGCGGCTGCTCGACGGGGTCAGCACCAGCTGATCGAGCTTCCCCTCGCCCATGCCCTGAGCACGGGGCAGGACATTCCCATTCCGGTCTGGCTCTTCGCCTGGGGAGCCTCGCTGGTGCTGATCGTTTCCTTCTTTGCCATCGCGGCCGGTTGGAGGCAGGTTAGGTGGGAGGAGGACTCCTGGAGGCCGCTCGCCGGCAGGCTGGCCGGGCTGCCCGGCTTCCTGCCACTCCGGATCGCCTGCGGCCTGGTCGGTGTCTTCCTGCTCGGCGTGGTGGTCTACGCCGGCTTGGCCGGGACCGAGGCCCCGGATCGAAACATCGCAACGACTCTGGTCTTCGTCACGGTATGGCTCGGCTTCCCCGTCCTCAGTGTCCTGCTGGGGAATGTCTTCCGCGCCTTCAATCCCTGGAGTGCCCTGAGCGCCCCGGTCGGAGCGCTCTGGCGCAGGCTCTCCGGCGGCGCCCCGCCCCATCTGGCGTACCCCGAGGGTCTCGGCCGCTGGCCGGCAGCGATCGGCCTGGTGGCCGTCGTTTGGCTCGAGCTGATCTACGGCACTGGTGGCGAGGTATCGATCGGAGTGGAGCCCGAGGCGATCGCCCGGGCAGCCATCTATTACTCGATCTACTCCCTGGCGATGATCGCCCTTTTCGGGCGTGAGAAGTGGCTCGCCAACGGCGAGGTCTTCTCGGTCTACTTCGGCATGTTCGCCTCACTGGGCAAGCTGGAGGTGCGTAACGGCGTTCTCGGCTCGAGGCGATTCCTGTCAGGGGCCGCTCGCTGGGTTGCCGGCGCCGGTTCGGTTGCCGTGGTCGTGGCCTCGGTCGGCACGACCACCTTCGACGGGGCCCCGGAGGGTGTGTTCTCCGGTGCGCTCGATTCCCTGATCGATTTTTTCTCGGGCGCCGGCCTGGGGGCAGTTGCCTCGACCCGGATCTCGGCCACGGCCGTGCTGATAGGAAGCATCGGGATGGTCGCCCTGATCTACCTGGTCGGAGTGCGAGGCATGGCCTCGGTGCCGGGAGCCCCGTCGGGCTGGAAGTTGTGGCGAGGTTTCGGTCACGTCCTGATCCCGATCGCCTTCGCATACCTCGTTGCCCACTACTTCAGCCTGTTCGTGTTCCAGATACAGGCCCAATTCACCTTCCTGCTGTCCGATCCGCTCGGGACTGGCACCACCGACCTGCTCGGGACTGCCTCCTGGGGTGTCAACTACGGCGTGATCACCCCGGAGCTGACCTGGTACGTGCAGGTGGCGGCTCTGGTGGTCGGCCACGTCACGGCCTTGATGATGGCCCATGATCGGGCAATCGCGATCTGGGGCGACTACCGCCTTGCGACTCGTTCCCAGTACTGGATGCTGGCCGTGATGGTCGCCTTCACCTGCTTCGGGCTCTTCCTGCTCTCGGTGACCAATGCCTGAGCCGGGATGATTCCGGACTCAGAGAATCTCTTCGAGGCGCT
>JBBAUQ010000018.1:0-1706 GCA_040398125.1 Solirubrobacterales bacterium
TGGCTTCGAGCGCGCGCGGATGGCGTCCGGGAAGGCGAAAGCCCATTTCAGTTTCAACGCAGGAACGGTGGTCTTATCGAGGCCGGCCACGGAGGCCGGGTAGAGATGACCGTTCCCCGGATCCACGCCCCAGCCGCTCGCATCGGGTGTGGCGTTCGCATCGAAGTTGCTGGTTCCCGTGGCGCAGGCGAGGGCCGCCGGCAAGGGCGCAGGCTCGCTGTACGGCGTACCGGTCAGGAACTCGGCGACTACGGGGAGCTCTGGCGCTGGTCGGTCGAGTGCCCCGATGACTTCTGGAAGGCAGTCTGGGATTACTTCGGGGTGATTGCGGACGGCGAGCCGTCGGAGGTCACCAACGGTGCGGCCATGCCCGATACGGAGTGGTTCCCCGGCACCAAACTCAACTACGTCGAGCATGTCTTCCGCGATCGCGATCCCGAAGCGATCGCGATCCTCGCCCGGTCGGAGTCCGGCACCGGCACTGACCTGACCTGGGCTGAGCTCGAAGCGAAGGTTGCCTCGACCCGGGCCGGGCTGGAATGGCTCGGGGTGGGGCCGGGTGACCGGGTCGCCGCCTTCCTGCCGAACGTTCCGGAAGCCGTGATCGCCTTCCTGGCGACTGCAAGCCTCGGGGCCGTCTGGTCCAGTTGCTCGCCGGACTTCGGGTTCGAAGCGGTCCACGATCGGTTCGCCCAGATCGAGCCCAAGGTACTGATCGCGGTCAGCGGCTACTCGTACGGCGGCCGGGATTTCGATCGCTCGCAGGTCGTCGAGGGCCTGGTCGAGGCCATGCCCTCGGTCGAGCACACCGTGATCCTCCCGGGTCCGGCCGGGGCCGTGCCAGAGGGTTCCGGCTTCTCGACCTGGGATGAGTCCTTTGGCCAAGTGGCCCCGGAGGGCCTCGAGTTCAACCGGGTCGGCTTCTCGGATCCGCTCTGGATCCTCTATTCCTCCGGCACCACCGGCCTGCCCAAGGCGATCGTCCAGAGCCAGGGCGGGATACTCCTGGAGCACCTGAAGAAGATGTTCCTCCACCTCGATGCCGGACCGGGCGACCGCATCTTCTGGTTCACCACAACCGGCTGGATGATGTGGAACTTCCTGGTTTCCTGCCTCTTGACCGGTTCATCGATCGTCCTCTATGACGGGAGTCCTGGCCACCCCGACATGGACGTGCTGTGGGATGTGGCGGCCGAAACCGAGATGACCTGTTTCGGCACCTCGGCCTCCTACATCTCGGCCTGCATGAAGGCCGGGGTCAAGCCTGCTGACGGGCGGAACCTCTCACGGCTCAGATCGCTCGGCTCGACCGGCTCCCCACTCTCCCCCGAAGGCTTCGACTGGATCTACGAACAGCTCGGGGGCGACATCTGGCTCTTCTCGACGAGTGGCGGGACCGATCTCTGCACGGCCTTCGTAGGAGGTGTTCCGACCCTGCCGGTCTATCGCGGCGAGCTGCAGGCCCGCGCCCTCGGGGCGGCCGTGGAGGCCTGGGATGAGGACGGTCAGCCGGTGATCGACCAGGTCGGTGAGCTGGTGATCACCCGTCCGATGCCCTCGATGCCGATCTACCTGTGGGATGACGACGGCAGCCTCTACCGGGAGAGCTACCTGGACTTCTACCCCGGGGTCTGGAGGCACGGTGACTGGATCGAGGTAACCGGTCGCGGTACGGCGATCATCTACGGCCGGTCCGACTCGACCAT
>JBBAUQ010000018.1:1716-16710 GCA_040398125.1 Solirubrobacterales bacterium
TCTACCGGGCAGTCCTGGCCGATCCGGCAGTAGTCCATGCGCCGGTCATCGACCTGCCCAAGGAGGGGCCCGAGGGCTGGATGCCGCTGTTCGTGGTTCTGGCCGAAGGAGTCGAGCTGGACGCAGAACTGCGTGACCGGCTGGCCCGCTCGATCCGTCAGAACTGTTCGCCCAGGCACGTCCCCGATGAGGTGATCGAGATCGACTCGGTACCGCGGACGCTGAGCGGGAAGGTGCTGGAGGTCCCGGTCAAGCGAATCCTCACCGGAACCCCGCCGGAGAAGGCGGTGAGTCGAGACTCGATGGCCAATCCCGAGAGCCTCGACTTCTTCATCGAGTTCGACAGCGCAGCCTGAACAGGTCGGGGTTCCTCAGGCCGGGGTTACCGAGCCGTGCCTGGGTGGTGGCGACGGACGTCGCCTCGCCCTCGCAAACCTGGCGATCAAGTCCTCACGCAGGTCGGCCGGCTCAACCACGGCATCGATCACGAGCTCCGAGGCCAGATGGAGAAGATCGACCCCCTCGGCGTACTCGGACCTTTTCTCCTCGACGAAGGCCTCGCGTTCGGGACCCTCGGGAATCTCCTGAATCTGATTGAAGAAGACCGCATTGACCGCAGCCTGGGGACCCATCACGGCGATCGAGGCACCGGGCAGGGCGAGGCAGCATTCTGGCTCGAAGGCCGGACCGGCCATCGCGTACAGGCCGGCCCCGTAGGCCTTGCGGACGATCACCGAAATCTTCGGGACGGTCGCCTCGGACACTGCCGAGATCATCTTTGCCCCGTGGCGGATGATGCCCTGCCGCTCGACCGCCGTTCCGATCATGAAACCGGGCACGTCAGCGAGAAACAGGAGCGGGATGTTGAAGGCATTACAGGTGTTGATGAACCGGGCGGCTTTGTCGGATGAGTCGACGAACAGGACACCCCCCTTCTGGCGGGGCTGGCTAGCGACCACGCCGATGACCCGGCCGTCGAGCCTGGCGTAGCCGGTGATCAGCTCCGGGGCCCAGTCCGGCTGGACCTCGAGGAGGGAGTCACCGTCCAGGAGGCCATCCAGGAATTCATGCATGTCGAAGGGCAGGTTCTCGTCCTCCGGTACGAGGCCGGCCAGCTCGGAGGAACCGGACGGGGGCCTCCCCTCCGTTGCGGGCGGCTCCTCCTGCCACGAAGATGGCATGTAGGAGAGGTAATCGCGGGCCGTCCCGATCGCCTCGGCATCCGAGCCGGCGAGGAAGTGGCCACAGCCCGACTTCGAGGTGTGCATCCGCGCCCCGCCCATCTCCTCGAGGGTGACTTTCTCGCCAATGACCATCTCGGCCATACGGGGGGACCCCAGGTACATCGAGGCGTTCGTCTCATGCATGATCACCACGTCGCAAAAGGCCGGGATGTAGGCACCACCGGCCGCGCTCGGCCCGAAAAGCACACAGACCTGGGGGACCCGGCCGGACATCAGGACTTCGTTGTGGAAGATCCTCCCGGCCCCGCGACGGCCGGGAAACATCTTCACCTGATCGGTGATCCTCGCTCCGGCTGAATCGACCAGGTAGAGCATCGGCACCTCGAGATCCATCGCCTTTTCCTGGATCCTGAGGATCTTCTCGACCGTCTTTGGCCCCCAGGAACCGGCCTTCACGGTTGGATCGTTGGCCATCAGGGCGACGGTACGACCGGCCACCAGGCCGGTCCCGGTAACTACCCCGTCGGCTCCGAGGCCTTCCTCATCCCAGTTCGCCAGCAGACCGTCCTCGACGAAGGAACCTTCGTCGAGCAGGAGATCGATGCGCTCGCGGACCGGGAGCTTGCCCTGCTCGGCCGTCTTTTCATGGTGGCGCTCCGGTCCGCCCGAAAGCGCTGACTCACGTGCCTTGCCGAACTCGGGGGTCAACGAGGGACCGTCGACTCACAGCTCCGGGTCGACCGGGACCGGCCTGTCACCCGAGTAGTCGTAGAAGCCCCGTCCCGACTTCATGCCGTAATGCCCGTCGGCCACCAGCTTCTGGAGCGTGTCCGGTGCCTGGAAGCGATCCTCGCCGAATGCCTCGTACATCACGTCGGCGATCGAGGCAAGCGTGTCGAGGCCGACCACATCGCAGAGCGTCAGGGGTCCCATCGGGTGGCCGGCGCCTGCCTTCATCGCAATGTCTATCTCCTCGACCGATCCGATGCCCTCCTCGTACCCGCGAATACCGTCGAGCAGGTACGGAACGAGCAGCCGGTTGACGATGAAGCCGGGCTTGTCCTTGGTCTCGACCGTGGTCTTTCCGAGCTTCTCGCCGTAAGCCAGTCCGATGCCCATCGCGTCGGGCCCCGTCCCCTCTGCCTCGATGACCTCGAGCAGGGGCATCCGCTGAACCGGATTGAAGAAGTGGAGTCCGATGAAGCTCTCGGGCCGGCCGGTTGCTGCGGCCTGTTCGGCGACCGGCAAGGAGGAGGTATTGGTCGCGAACAGCGCCTCGTCCTGGACGATCCCGTCGAGTTCCTTCCACAGCTCGAGCTTCTGGTCGAGGTTCTCGGTAATGGCCTCGATGACCAGATCGCAGTCCGCGAAGTCATTGGTGTCGAGAGTGCCGTGGATCCGGCCGAGGATGGCGTCGGCATCAGACTGTTCCAACTTGCCCTTCTCGACGGCCTTGCCGAGCTGCTTCTCGATCTTGGCCATTCCCTTGTCGAGAGCCTCCTGGGAAGCTTCGCTCACGACGACGTCGTAACCGGCCTCGGCAGTTACCTGGGCGATGCCGTGTCCCATGAGGCCGCAACCGGCGACTCCTACCTTGCTGATCTCCATTGGAACCTTCTCCTTTTTCGGTTACTGAAAGTCTCGACAACTCGGCCGCACAGAGCTTCAACGACGCGACCGGAGCCTAACGATTGGTACCGGGGCCGGACGTTCCGGGCCACTACTGCCCGTCAGTCCCCAACCGACGACCCATTTCCTCCCCGAGGGCCTGCAGCCCGCTCATCGGACGGACCATCACGGTCATTGCCTCGATCTGGCCATCGGCATCGAATTCGAGGATGTCGACCCCTTGCAGCTCGCGATCGCCAACCCTGGCCTCGAACATCAAGACTGCCGTATCCCCGGTTTCGACCTGGTGTATGTAGCGGAAATCCTCGAAGACCTGGGCGACGTTGGAGAGGAGGAAGAGCAAGGCATCACGCCCCTCGTACGGCGTGTGAACGAAGGGACTCCGGAACACGACGTCCTCGGTGAAGAGCCGCTCCCCGGACTCGAAGTCCTTGCTCTCTGCAGCCTGTCTGAAGGCATCACTCCTCATCTGCTCAGCCACCGCCTTCCCACCGAACCGGGCCTGCCTTGAGCACGTGGGAGCCCAGCGGACGCCCGATGACTTCCTGGGCGGCGACCGATGCCGCGATCAGGGCTTCGAGATCGATCCCGGTGTCGATGCCCATTTCGGAAAACATGGAAACCAGGTCCTCGGTTGCGACATTGCCAACCGAACCGGGGGGAACGGGGCAGCCACCGAGTTCACCGAAACTCGATTCGAACGAGGTAACCCCCTCCTCCAGGGCCGCCAGGGCATTGGCCAGGCCCTGGCCCCGGGTGTTGTGGAAATGGGCCGTCAGCTCGACCCCGTCGAGTTGCTCCTGGGCATCGGAAAAAAACGACCTGACCTGGGCCGGGTTGGCCATCCCGGTCGTGTCACCGAACCCGATCTCCTGACAGCCGGCGTCGACCAAGCGCCGGGCGATCGAGAGCACGCGATCTACCGGGACCTCCCCCTCATAGGGGCAGCCGAACGACGTCGAGATGACCCCTTCGCATCTGAGCCCTTCTCCGGCGGCCCTGGCGATGACCTGCTCGAGACCGGCCAGCGACTCCTCGATCGATCGGTTCACGTTCTTCATGTTGTGGGATTCCGAAGCCGAGAGGAAGAAGTTCGCCTCATCGAACCGATCCCTCTGCACAAGGGCTCGTTCGAGCCCCTTCATGTTCGGGATCAGGACCGAGAAGGAGACCCCTTCGGGCCGATCTATCCCCGCCAGCACCTCACTTGCATCGGCAAGTTGGGGGATCACATCGGGGCGGACGAACGAGGTGACCTCGATCCGCTCGAGGCCCGTTCCCGCGAGGAGGTCGATGAGCCCGATCTTCTCGGCCGTCGGGATTACCTCTGGCTCATTCTGGAAGCCATCCCTCGGCCCGACCTCCCTGATGCGGACGGTTTCGGGAAGGCTCGCCACGGTCAGTCCCCCGACTGCCCGACCTGGATCATCCGGCGCTCATGGATCCCCACCCCGAGGACCCGGTCGCCCTCGCGAACCTCGACCGAGAACCGGAACTTGCGGCCCTCGATCACCTCGTCCAGACGTGCCCACGCCTCGCACTCCGCACCCTCGAACGAGCCGGCGACATGCTTGATCGAGACCTCGAAGCCAACGGTGGCAGCTCCGTCGGGGAGCGCGGGAGCGACCAGCAAGGTTGCGTTGTGTTCCATCATCCCGATCATCCCCGGTGTCGAGAGGACCGGTACCTGGAGAGTCCCCCCTACGTCGGTGGTCAAAAGTCCTTCGACCGTGAAGGACTCGGTTCGCTCTTCTCCGATCAGCTCTTCCGGGGAGGCCACGCCGGCAGGATATGGCTTCGCCTGGTGGCAGGGGTCCTCACCGGCGATCGCACCCTAGACTGACCGGCGATGAACGAAACCCCGAATTCCCCCACGATCCCGATAATCGGAGGTACCGGAGCCCTGGGCTCGGGTCTCGCCAGACGGTGGGCAGCCTCCGGCGCCAAAGTTGTGATCGGCTCCCGGGACGCCTCCAGGGCGGCAGAAGCTGCAGCCGCTATAGCTGCCGAGACCGGTGGCGATGTCGTCGGCATGACCAACGAGGAGGCTGTCGGGCAGGGCGATGTGGTCTTCCTCTGTGTTCCGTTTGCCAGCCACTCGGCCACGATGGCCTCCCTCAAGGATGCCCTCAGCCCGGGCCAGATACTCGTGGACTGCACGGTGCCACTTGCCACCGCCGTCGGGGGGATATCGACCCGGGTCGTCGGGGTCTGGCAGGGCTCGGCGGCCGAGCAGGCCCAGGAGATGGCGCCCGAAGGGGTGACCGTGGTCTCGGCCCTGCACACGATCAGTGCGGCCGGGCTGTCCGATCCCGACTGGGTGGCCGATGAGGACGTGCCGATCTGTGGCGATCGCAAGAAGGACAAGGCACGGGTGGCCGAACTCATCACCCGAATCGAGGGCTTGCGGCCAGTGAACGCCGGCACGCTCGAGATGTCGAGGATCGTCGAGCAGCTGACACCCCTCTTGATCTCGATCAACATCCGTTACAAGACCCACTCCGGGATCAAGTTCACCGGCCTGCCCGAGGGCGATCCCTTCTCGTGAAGACCGTCCTCCTTACGGGGGGCACCGGTGGCGCAAAGCTCGCCGCAGGTTTCCAGGCAGTCGTGGGCGATCAGCTCACGGTGATCGCCAATACGGGAGACGACATCGAGATCATGGGAGTGCATGTGTCGCCCGATCCCGATCTGGTCACCTGGTGGCTCTCGGGGGAAATCGATGAAGCGAGGGGCTGGGGAATAAAGGACGACTCGTTCCACGTCTTCGAGAGGATGGGTCGGTTTGGGGCCCCCGACTGGATGTCGCTATCTGACCTTGACCTGGCAGCCTGCCTCTACCGCCGGGAGTTCCTCGCCGAGGGAGGTCGGCAGACCACGGCGCAGGAGCAGATTGCCCGGGGAGTCGGAGCGACTGCCCGGGTGCTGCCGATGTCGGACGACCCGGTCCGGACGAGGGTGATGACCGGTGGTGAGTGGAAAGGACTCCAGGAATTCCTGATCCTCGAGGGTGGTCTGCCTGCGGTCGAGGGAGTCGAGATCGAGGGCCTGGCCGAGGCCTCTCCGACCGACGAGGTCCTCGAAGCGATCGGCACGGCCGACCTGATCGTGATCGGGCCCTCCAACCCGGTCATCAGCATCGGACCGATCCTCGCCCTCGGGGGGGTCAGGGAGGCGATCGTCGATTCCAATGCTCCGGTGATTGCGGTCAGCCCTTACGTGGCCGGGGACATCGTGAAGGGGCCGACCGACAATCTGATGCGTGCCGTCGGGCGGAGTACGGACACCCGCGGTGTGGTCTCCCTGTACGAGGGCCTCCTCGACGCAGTCATCTGCGACAACGCCGACCCTGATCCGCCCAAGGACGAGCTTCGCTGCTTCTCGACCGCGACCCTGATGGAGTCGGCAGACTCCCGGGAAGCCGTTGCCAGGGCAGTGATGAAGGTGGCCCGAACCCTTTCCGAAACGGAACCACGAGACTGAGCGGAACCGGCAGATGGACCAGGCCACACCCAAAACTGCCGCCATCCTCCCGGTCAAGGACTTCGGCGAGGCGAAGGTGAGATTGGCCGATTCCGTCGATGCCGGGACGCGGGAGAAACTGGCCGAGGCGATGCTCGAGGACGTGATCTCGGCCCTGGATGAATCGAGGATGCTGTCCGATCGGATCGTGGTCACGGCCGATGAGAGGGCCGCGTCACTGGCCAGGGCGCACGGCTGGAGGGTGGTGGATGACCCCGGCGGCATCGGTCATTCGAGGGCCGCCATGCTCGGGATCGAGGCAGCCCTGGAAAACCAGGTCGAACGGGTGGTACTGCTGCCCGGCGACTGTCCCCTGCTCGACCCCCGGGAACTCGACCACCTGCTGGCCACGATCCCGGACGAGGGCGTTGCGATAGTCAGGGACCGTCACCTCACCGGAACCAATGCATTGGTCATCTCGCCGCCGGGGGCAATCGAACCGGCTTTCGGCGAGAGCAGTGCCGAACGGCACCGGATGCTCGCCCGGGAGGCAGGGATTCTTTCCTCTTTTGAGGATCTGCCGTCACTGGCACTTGACCTGGATGAGCCGGCCGACCTCGTCGCCCTGACGACCAGCCTCGAGTCCGGGAGTGACCGGGCAAGGGCCACGGCAAAGGTGCTCGGTGTCTGAATTCGGTGAACCGGGCGAACTGACGGTCACTCCGCTGACCGGCCTGCCCGAGGTGGCCCCGGGATTCGACCTGGGAAAGGCCCTGGCCGAGGCCACGGACTTCGAGGATGGTGACGTAGTTGCCATTTCCCAGAAGGTGATCTCCAAGGCCGAGGGACGACTCGTCGCGATCGATTCGGTAGAGCCCGGAAGTCGGGCGACCGAACTGGCCGGGGAGCTGGATCGCGATCCGAGAGAACTCGAGGTCATCCTGGGCGAGAGCGCATCAGTGGTACGGGCCGACCGTGATCGCGGAATCCTGATCACTGAAACACGGCATGGCTTCATCTGCGCCAACGCCGGGGTCGATGCGTCCAACTCTCCGACCGAGGGAGTGCTGGTGCTACTCCCTGAGGATCCCGATCGCTCGGCACGGGAAATCAGGGCACGGATCTTCGAGCTGACCGGCGCGCGACCCGCAGTCGTGATCTCGGACAGCTTCGGGCGGGCCTGGCGTCTCGGGCAGGTCGAGGTCGCGATCGGCTGTGCCGGCCTGGACCCACTGGACGACTGGCGGGGAAGGCCCGACGGTTCCGGCCGAGAGTTGACCGCGACCGAGATCGGGATCGCCGATGAAGTCGCCTCGGCCGCCGACCTCGCGAGGAACAAGACGAGCCGGACACCTGCCGTGAGGATCAGGGGACTGGGCAGATTCGTACGGGCCGATGACGGCCCGGGCTGCAGCGGCCAGCTGCGAACAGCCGAGCAAGACCTGTTCCGCTAGGCCGCTGCTCCGGCCAACATGGCCTGGAGTGGGTCCTCCAGGCAACCGCCCGGATGGGGGTGGAAGTCGAGGATCCGGTAGGTGGTGTCCCGCCGGGCGGCATGACGTCCGGCCTCATGGGCGGCGGCGATCAACTGGTCGGCCTCGAGGCGCACCCCGTGTCGTGAGCCGGCCATCCGGGAGATGTTCTCTTCCATCAAGGTGCCCCCGAGGTCGTTCACACCCCACCGGAGGGCCTCGGTTGCCCCGTCGAGGCCCATCTTTACCCAGCTCGCCTGGAGATTCGCGACCGATCGGCCGAGGCCGAGCCGGAATACGGCAGTGTGCTTCAGATTCTCTTCGATCGAGATCTCTTCGATCCCGTGGGTTCGTCCGAGAAGGGTGTCGTAGGGGATGAAGCTGAGCGGCACGAACTCGGTGATCCCGCCGGTTCGCTCCTGGAGTGATCTGATGACCGTGATGTGGCGAGCCAACTCGCGAGGCTCCTCTATGTGGCCGAACATCACCGTCGCCGTGGAACGCAGGCCGGCCGCGTGGCTGGCTTGAATCACTTCGACCCACCGGCCGGCCGGAAGCTTGTTCGGCGAGATCCGGCCACGGACTCCGTCATCGAGCACTTCGGCAGCAGTACCGGGAGTCGAGCCGAGACCGCAATCGATCAGGTAAGCGAACACATCCTCGAGCGGCAGGCCCGAGGTAGTGGCCATGTGGTCGATCTCCATCGGCGAGTAGGCGTGGAGGTGGATCTCGGGAGCCACATCCTTTGCCAGGCGTAACCACCGGCCGTAGTCCGCGAGGGTGACCTCTGGGTGTATGCCTCCCTGCATGCAGATCTCGCTGGCCCCGAAGGAGACCGCCTCCTCGACCCGGGCAACGAAGTCCTCCTCGGAGATCTCGAACGCGTCGGGAGACCGGCGACTCTGGCCGAAGCCACAGAAAGCACAGCCGACCGTGCAGATGTTGGTGAAGTTGATGTTGCGGTTGACCACGAAGGTCGCCGTCTCCCCGGCTAGTTCAAAGCGGAGGGCATCGGCTGCCCGCCTTATTTCCTCGATGACATCGGGGCGGGTCTCGGCGAACAGTGCAGCCAACTCATCCTCTTCGAGGCCCTCGCCTTCCCGACCCTTGGCGATCGCCTCCCGGGCCAGGCCGGGATCGAAGGACTCCCTGCTCAGACGACCGGAGCCGAGGCGCGGGATGAAGCTCCAGAAGCGACTTACGATCACGTCAAGCACGGCCGGATCCAGCCACTCCCGATCCATGTACTGCGGGTAGACGCAGAGCCTCTCCGACAGGGCGATGTCGCGCTGGGCCAGTTCCCGCCGGGCCTCGGTCGGACTGGGAAATGGGTGCTCCGGGGAGATGTGGTCGCCGTTCGCCGAAAGCCCTCCCAGATCGGTCGCCCCGGCCTCGACCAGCTCTGGCCACCAGTCCGAGAGGTTGGGAGGCACCTGGATGCCGACACCGGGCATCAGCTCGGCGGTCTGGGCGATCAGCGAGACGAGATCATCACGGCCGATGGGGCAGGCCCAGCCCGGCAGGGCGACCAGCTCCTCCCCGCTGCGGTCCGCACCTTCATCCGAAAGCCCGCTGACCGCCGAGGCGGCCATCCATCTGTCTTCGGCAGCGTCAGCCGCAATCTCGGACGGCTCCTGGCCGTAGTAGTTGGGGTGAGGGACGAAGTTCTGGATGATCACTTCCTGGATGTGGCCGTAGCGCTCCTGGAGCCGGGCAATCGCCTCGAGTGACTCGGTTCGCTCGGCTGTTGTCTCACCAATGCCGACGAGGATCCCCGTCGTGAACGGGATCTTCTGTCGTCCGGCCTCCTCGATCACCTCGAGGCGCCGATCGGGGTGTTTGGTCGGGGAGCCGGCGTGAACCGTTTCCATCAGTCGGGTCGATGTTGATTCGAGCATCAGCCCCTGCGAGGCAGTCACCTCGCGCAGCCGGCCAAGCTCGGTCGGGGAGACGACCCCGATGTTGGTGTGGGGCAGGATCCCTCGCTCCAGTGCCCTCTCGCAGGCCCAGATGACATAGCCGGTGAAGTCCTCATGGCCCCAGCTCCGCAGCTTGGCCTCGACAACCGGATTGACCTCGGGCTTCTCCCCGGTCAGGAAGAGGAGCTCCTTGGCTCGCTTCTGCACGGCCCGGTCGAGCAGTTCCTCGACCTCGTCAGGACTGTGGACATGGGCCTGGTGCGTCGCGAATGCACAGTACTTGCAGTAGCACTGGCAAGAGCGAGAGAGGGAAACAGTGAAGTTACGAGAGAAGGTGACCCGCCGCATCGCCTCGCAACCTACCGGAGGGACCTCCGGTTGGCCCTGCCAGCGGCAGCGGGGGCGAACTGGCACTGCAACGAAAAGGGGCCCCGGCGGGGCCCCTTCCCAAATCCTGTTCAGAGCCGACTGCCGCGTCCCGGCAGCGGCCGGTCCTCACTCCTGGGTGCCGGGTGCGACTGAGGTCTCACCCGAAGCATCACTTCCCTGGATCACGAATCGGTAGAAGAGATACGCGAGGGCGGCACCGACCAACGGAGCCGCGATGTAGAGCCACCAGCCGGCGAACTCACCGGAAACGAGAGCCGGACCGAACCAGCGGGCCGGGTTAACCGAGGCACCGGTCAGGGGTCCGGCCACCATGCCGATAGCCCCGAAGGTCAATCCGATCGCCAGGGGGGCCCACTCCTTCTTTGCCTGGATGCCGAGTGCAACGGCCAGCACGGTCAGGACCAGGATGAAGGTACCGATGCCCTCGACTACGAACCCCTGGAAGTTCCCGCCGAGCAAGGGACTCACCGAAGCCGCTCCGTAGTTGGCCGCCCTTCCCTCGTCCAGCAGCAGGCCCTTCGTCAGGAGGGCGCCGAGGACGCCTCCCGAGAGCTGCGCAAGGACATAGATCAAGGCATCGATCGGGGCGATCTTCTTCATCAGGGCCGCACCGAAGGTGATTGCCGGGTTGAAGTGCCCACCGCTGGCTATCCCGATGCCGATGATCAGCACTACAAGAATGAAGGCATAGGTTAGGCCGATGACGGCGTAGTCCGAGCCGAACTGGGCACTGTCACCGACGGAGACGAAGAGCACCCCGATTGCGGTGATGAAGAAGACCAGGAAAAAGGTCCCCACCAGTTCGGCAACGTATGCGGCGAGACCGCGATCTTCCATTGTGGATCAAACCTCCCGTGACTTTGACGCGTCTTTGGCAGAAAGACTTCTGAACAGGATTCGCGAAGAGTCTAGCCATACCGGCCGTACCGATGCCTCAATGCCGCACCTCCGGGAGCTGGCCGGACAGTGCCGTTCAGGTGAAGCGAGCAACCAGATCGGGAAGTTCCCGGGCCATGCGGGAGCGGGGAATGACCAGCTCGACCCCTGCCTCCTCTGCCCGTTGTCGCGTTTCCTGGTCGACGTGTGAGTAGAAACCGATCACCGGGATACCCAGCGCGACCATCTCGGAGTGATCCACACAGTCGAGATCACAGATGACCAGCATGGCCCCCTCGGCCTCACGGGAACTCCTGGCGATGATCGGCTGGTGGCCCGAGGCAGTGAGCGACTCGGTCACCCGACTGGAAAGCATCAGGTCATCGACGAAGACGGCAATGGGTGCCACTTCGCCCTACTGCGAGCGTCGGATTCGAAACTCTTCCCGGACGCTCTCGGGGCGGCCCCACATCTCGACCACCTCCACCCTGCCTTCACGGACCTCCGTGACCCGGAGCGACCCGGTGAAACCCTGGTCGTCGAGCTTGTTGAGAACCCCGAGGACGGTTTCGGGAGCCGCTGCGTGGCCGAAACTGTGGGCCACGGGGATGCGCCAGTGCCACTCCGACTGCGAGTAGGGCTGGGCATTGACCAGACTGAGCTCCACCGAGGCATCGATGTAGCGGCTCTCATCGTCCAGCCTCAGATCGAACTCGACATCCGTCCAGTCCGACGGCAAAGAATCGATGATCTCCTTGAAGTCCTCGGCCAGGGCCACGGGCCAAGCCTACCGATCAGTTGCTGGGCATAGAATCAAGGAACGATGGATCCCCGATCAGCACCGGATCTCGATGCCGGTTACCGCCAGATCAGGGAGGAGTGCGGCCTGCTCGAATCCGAGGTGTTCATCGTCTCGCTGAGTGGCCCCGATGCCGCCGAGTTCCTCCAGGGCCAGGTGACCAATGACGTCGAGGCGATCGAGCCGGGGGAAGGCCAGTACGCCCTGTTGCTCGACCGCAAGGGACACATTCAGGCCGAGATGGAGGTCCTGAGAACGGCACCCGAGAGTTTCCTGCTCCTCACCGCGCCGGGGTCCGGCCCCGACCTCGAGGGACACCTGCGGACCTACAGCATCGGCCACGACGTCGAGGTCTCGAGTCGAACCGAGCCGGCGATCGCCCTGCTGGGTCCGGCCTGCCACGAAATCACCGGGACGGCCCCGCTCGGAGAACACCATTCCCGCACCATCTCGATTGCCGGGCGGAGGATGCTCGCGGTCGACAGCGATCTCGGCCTGACGCTGCTCTCAGATGATTCCGGGGATTCGGCCGCAGTCAGCGACAGGGGGAACGGGCCCCTGGTCGAGGAACTTCTCTCAGCTGGCGCCGAGAAGGTCGGGCCGGAGGCAGTCGAGATCATCCGGGTCGAACGGGGAGTGCCGCTATTCGGCAGGGAAATGGGTGCCGAGAACATGCCGGCCGAGGCCGGGATCGTGGAGCGGGCGGTCTCCTTCGAGAAAGGCTGTTATATCGGCCAGGAGCCGGTCGCCAGGCTCCATTACAAGGGCCGCCCGAACCGCCACCTGCGAGGTCTCAAACTCGAACGGGCCGTCGAGCCGGGCTCCCCCATCCGGACGGAGGAGCGTGAGGTCGGACGGATCGGGTCGGCAGTCGTGTCCCCGGCCCTCGGTCCGATAGCACTGGCGATCCTCCGACGGGAGGCCGGTCCCGGCGATGAGGTCCTGGTCGGTGAAGGCGAGTCGGCCACCTCGGCCCGCGTGGTCGAGCTGCCCTTCCCGGAAGGATTCGGCGGGGACGAACTTTGACTGCCAGAAAACAGGGCCTCGGTGGTAAACCGCTCGGGGAGGACAGCCCTCTCTTCGGTGGGAAGGATTCAGGGGAAGATCCTCCGCGAGAGAGATCGTCGGCCGGTGAGGAAACCGCGGTCGGGCACCCGCTCCCGCCGTGGGATCCGCGAGCGGACGATTTCCATCGCCATCCCGGACCGGGCGGGGACGGTCCGGAAGGGGCCGAGGAGATGATCGAGGCGATGCGCGCCCTGCTTCCGGCCGATGAGTCCGAGCGCTCGCTGGATGACTGGGGTCGCTCCGAGAGGGTGGTCGAGGCAGCTGCGCCCCTGCTCGATTTCTATTACGAGAAGTGGTTCCGTGTCGAGGTCGGGGGAATCGAGAATGTGCCCACCGACGGTGGGGGTCTCCTGGTGTCCAACCACTCCGGGGCGCTCCCTCCCGACGCGGCGATGATCGTCTGGGCCATTCGCAATAGCCACCGGAACCCCAGGCCGGTCTACGTGCTGGGCGAGCACTGGTTCAAGGGTTACCCGGGTGTCTCGATGCTGGTCAACAAGCTCGGACTGGTCCCGGCCCACCGGGCAAATGCCCAGCGTCTGCTTCGCGACGAGGGGCGACTGGCGATCGTCTTTCCTGAAGGACAGAAGGCGACCCGCAAGCTCCTCTGGCAGAAGTATCACCTCAGGCGTTTCGGGCGAGGCGGTTTCGTTCGGACTGCGACCAGGGCTCAGGTGCCGATCGTGCCGGTCGCCGTGGTCGGGGCCGAGGAAGCCATGCCGATATTCGCCCACCTCGGCTTCCTCAAGAAGCTGACCGGCCTGATCTATTTTCCGATCACCCCCTCCTTCCCCCATTTCGGGTTGGCAGGCGCCCTGATGTACCTGCCGGCCAAGTTCAGGATCGAGTTCATGGAGCCGATCGACATGAGCCAGTACCCGATCGACACGATCCGGGATCCGGCCGCCATCCAGGCAATCTCGGAAGAAATCCGGGGGGAGATCCAGACCCGACTCGATGAAATGGTCCAGGCCAGGAAGTCGGTCTGGACCGGGTAGCCCGACCGGTGGTTTAGATTGACGGTCGTGAGGAGGAAGATCGCATCGCTGGCCCTGTTGGCAGGCGTCGCCGCCGTGCTTGCCTCTTGTGAGGCGAAGTCGCATGAGAACAAGCCTCGGCCGCCGGTACCGACAACCCTCAGCATCTCGGTGACCAGTTCCGAGATCACCGTCGCGCCGGAAGAGGTTGGCCGGGTCGGTCGGCGCCCGGTGAACATCACCCAGAACCGGACCGCCCGGGTAACCCAGGCTGACCAGAGGCGCGGTGCAGTGGTCGATGTGCGGGTGTCGAGCCTGACCGGCCAGCCCAGCCGCCTTTTTCTCGAGGGGCCCGTGGAGGAAGTCCGGCCGATCCCCGGCAACGGCACTACCTCGTTCCAGGCAGAACTGCCGGTCGGGATCTACCGATTGAGCTCACCGGCCAGTGACGACACGACGAGGTTCACGGTAGGACCGAGCCGGGTCTCTTCAGCCACTGACGTACTCACCCCCTGAGTGCACCCACCCAGGCTTCCCCGCTCCCACCGCCATAGGTAGGATTCCGGCGTCCCTGGAATTTCCGAAAGGAGCAGCGTGGCCGTAGAGATCTCTGAAGTAAGCAAGCTCGATGTCGAGCCCGGTGAGCTCCCCGAGAAGATGGCGGCCTGGGTAATCCGCCCCGAGACAGAGGGCGAGCCAACCGACGCCTTCAAACTGGAGGAGATCGAGACTCCGGAGCCGGGCGCATTCGAGGTCGTTGTCAGGGTCATGGCTGCAGGAGTCAACTTCAACAACGTCTGGGCGGCCCTCGGTGAGCCGGTATCGGTCTTTGGCTATGGAGACCACCCCGAGTTCGGCCACCACATCGGTGGCTCCGACGCCTCGGGGATCGTCTGGAAGGTCGGTGACGGTGTGACCCGCTGGAAGCCGGGGGACGAGGTCGTAGTCCACTGCAACCAGGCCTCCTACGAGGATGTCGAGGTTCACGGCCTCGACCCGATGGCCGCACCCAGCCAGAGGATCTGGGGTTACGAGACGACCTGGGGCTCCTTCGCCCAGTTCACCAAGGTCCAGGCGCAGCAGCTGCTGCCGAAACCCGAAAACCTCTCCTGGGTCGATTCCTCTTCTTACGGCCTGACCTACTTCACGGCCTACCGGATGCTCATGAACATGGGCAACATCCAGCCCGGGCACAACGTCCTGATCTGGGGCGCGGCC
>JBBAUQ010000019.1:0-8540 GCA_040398125.1 Solirubrobacterales bacterium
TCACCATCGCCTGGCAGGTAGGTCCCGACGAACAGGGCCTTCCCACTGCCGGTCGTTATCGGCACGAAGCGCCCGAGCTCGACCTGGTTGCGGACCGTCCAGGGAGCGATCGCGAACAGTGCGGCGAGGAGGAATGCGACCGAGCCGAGCAGGCCCTGTCGCCACCCGGCCCGGAGGGTGCGACGGATGGCGACCAGCCCGAACAGCACCAGTCCGACGAACATGTACTCCGGCCTCACCAGGGCCGTGAGCCCCATGAGCAGTCCCGGAAGGAGCCAGGCAGCGGCACCACGGCCGTCGGCCCAGAGGAAGGCAAGGATCGTTGCCGGGAGGAGGAAGATCGCCACCGGCTCACTCATCAGGGATCCGACCGAGTGGATGAACGGCGGGTACAGGGCGACCAGGCCTGCCGCCAGTAGCGGTACCGGACCGGGCCCGGCCAGACGAAAGGCGATCAGGTAGACGAGCAGGATGGCTGCCGTTCCGAGCAGGGCCTGTATTCCCCTGGCGAAGCCATCATTTACCTCGCCCACCAGGTAGTGGCCGGCAGCAAACAGGAGTGGGGCTCCCGGTGACCAGTCCGTGGGATCCCTGAAGTCGGCGCTGCCATAGGAGCCCTCCTCATAGAGCGATTCAGCCAGCGCGCGATAGGCGAGGGCGTCAGCCCCGGGTGTCGGATCGGGATGAACGACCTTTTCCAGGCGCAGCCCGAAGCCGACCGCGAGGATCGCGGCAAGGATCATCAGGGCGACCTTTCCGTGCCGGGCAATCAGCCTGCCGGTTCGGTCCTCGATCGGGCGCGGTTCGGAATGCATCTGGCCGACCAGCGTATGGCACGTCAGAGGCGCCCGAGCGCCTGAAAACATGCCGGAAGGCTCCTGTCAGCCGGTCGCTTCCTTCCACTGTCCGGTGGGCCGTCCGGTAGTCTCACGCCCGATATGCGGATCCTGATACTTGGCGGCGACGGCTACCTCGGGTGGCCGACGGCAATGCGGTTCTCCTCGCGAGGCCACGACGTGACGATCGTGGACAACTTCTCCCGCAGACGTTGGCACCTGGCCCAGTCGACCGACTCCCTCACCCCGATCAAGCCGCTCGACGACCGAGTCGAAACCTGGAAGGAATTGACCGGCAAGACGATCACCACCCGGATCGGCTCGATCGAGGACGGCGAGTTCATCGACGAGGTCGTCGCCGAGCAGCTGCCCGAAGTGATCATCCATTACGGCGAGCAGCCCTCGGCCCCGTACTCGATGCGCTCGCGGCAGGCGGCCGTGGAGACCCAGCAGACGAATGTCATCGGGACCCTGAACCTGCTTTTCTCGATTCGCTCCTACGTTCCGGATGCCCACCTGATCAAGCTGGGAACCATGGGCGAGTACGGAACGCCCAACATCGATATCGAAGAGGGCTACATCGAGATCGAACACAACGGCCGGAGTGACACGCTCCCCTTCCCGAAACTCCCGGGATCCCTCTACCACTGCTCCAAGGTCCACGACTCGACCAACATCCACTTTGCCTGCCGGATATGGGGGCTGAGGGCTACCGATCTGAACCAGGGCGTGGTCTACGGGATCGAGACCGAGGAGACTGCAATGGACGACCGGCTGGCAACCCGGTTCGACTACGACGAAACCTTTGGCACGGTGCTCAACCGATTCTGCGTCCAGGCAGTGGTCGGGCACCCGCTCACGGTCTACGGCGGCGGCGGACAGACCCGGGGCTACCTCAACATCAGGGACACCCTGAAATGTGTCGAGCTGGCCGCGCTGAACCCTGCCGAACGCGGGGACTTCCGAGTCTTCAACCAGTTCACCGAGCAGTTCTCGGTGCGCGAGCTGGCCGAGCTGGTGCGTGACTGTGCATCCAAGCTCGATATCGACGTCGATATCGAGACCTTCCCGAACCCGCGAGTCGAGCTGGAACAGCACTACTACAACGCAAGCAACCAGAAGTTGCTCGACCTCGGCCTCGAGCCGCACTTCCTCGGTGAGGAGCTGGTCCACTCGGTCCTCGGACAGATCGAGAAGTACAGGGACCGCATCATCTATCGGGCAATCACCCCGCGGACCAAGTGGAACCCCGGGGAGCTCGATGGCGGCGCCCTCTCAGTTGCCCGGGAAACCTGACCCCGTTGCTAGGATAAGGGCCTGATGAGGGCCGCGGACGCACTGATGGAAGCCCTTCTGAGCGAGGGCGTCGAGCACATTTTCGGGATTCCCGGCGGGGCAAACCTGCCGACCTACGACGCGCTGGTCGATGCCGACCTGCGCCACATTCAGGCGCGTCATGAACAGGCAGCCGGTCACGCGGCCGAGGGCTACGCCCACGCTTCGGGCCGGACCGGGGTCGCCTTCGGCACCTCGGGGCCGGGAGCCACCAATCTCGTCACCGCCATAGCCGACGCGATGATGGATTCGATCCCCACCGTCTTCGTCACGGGCCAGGTCCGGACTGACCTGATCGGGACCGACGGCTTCCAGGAGGCCGACATCGTCGGTATCACCCTGCCGATCGTCAAGCATTCGGCCCTGGTCACCGAGGCCTCCCAGATCCCGGAGTACATCCACCACGCCTTTGAGATTGCCTCGACCGGCCGACCCGGTCCGGTGCTGATCGACATCCCTTCCGACCTGGTCCGCGAAGAGATCAACTACGTCTCCCCCGAGGAGGCCTCAGACCTGGCCGGCTACAAACCGATCCTCGAGGGAAACCGGAAGCAGATTCGGATCGCGGCAAAGGCCCTGGCAAACGCAAGGCGCCCGGTCCTGTACACGGGTGGTGGAGTGATCCGCTCCGACGCCTCGGCCGAGCTGAGGGAGCTCTGTGCCTCGGACGACTTCCCCGTCACCTCGACCCTCATGGGGCTCGGAGCATTCCCGGCCGACTCCGACCAGTGGCTCGGCATGCTCGGCATGCACGGAACCCGAGCCGCCAACTACGCGATGGACGAGGCGGACCTGATCGTCGCCATCGGCGCTCGTTTCGATGACCGGATCACCGGAAAGCTCTCTGAATTCGCCCCGAACGCGAAATTCATCCATATCGACGTGGATCCGGCCGAGATCTCCAAGAACGTTCCGGCACACATCCCGATAGTCGGTGACGCAAAGCTGATCCTGCCCCAACTGACCGGCGAATACCGCGCCCTCCAGACTGATTCGGCCCGGCTCGATCCCTGGTGGAGGATGATCCGGTCCTGGCAGGAGGAGTATCCGCTTACCTACGAGCCCGGCACCGAGGGTGAGATCAAGCCCCAGTTCATGATCGAGATGCTCCACAAGGTCACCGGTGGGGATGCCTACGTCACCTCAGATGTCGGTCAGCACCAGATGTGGGTCGCCCAGTACTACGGCTTCAACAAGCCGCGGCGCTGGATCAACTCGGGTGGTCTCGGGACGATGGGCTTCGGCCTGCCTTCGGCGATCGGGGCAAAGGTGGCCAGGCCGGGCGAGCAGGTCGTCTGCGTCGCCGGTGATGGCAGTTTGATCATGAACGTCCAGGAGCTTGCCACGGCCGTGACCGAGGAAATCCCGGTCAAGGTCTTCCTGATGAACAACGGTTTCATGGGGATGGTCCGGCAGTGGCAGGAGCTCTTCTGGGACGGTCGCTACAGCGGGGTCGACAACGGCACGAGTCCGGACTGGGCCCGTCTTGCCGAGGCCTTCGGGGCCAAGGGACTGAGGTGTGACGACAGCGCCGATCTCGAGGAGATGATGCAGGCGACCCTCGAACATGACGGGACCGCCTTGCTGGACGTCCGGGTCAGCCCCAGGGAGAACTGCTACCCGATGATCCCGGCCGGGAATGCGGCGAGAGACATGGTGGGCTGATGGGAGCGAGCGAGATGGTCAGGCTTGAGGACCTGCGGACGGACCGGTCGCTCAGTGGCCGCAAGCACGTCCTCTCGATCCTTGTCGAGAATCGGCCCGGCGTGCTGGCAAGGGTTGCCGGGCTTTTCTCACGGCGGGGTTTCAACATTGACACGCTTGCCGTCGGTCCGACCGATGATCCGGATATTTCGCGGATCACCCTCACCCTGGATGGCGCCGTTCACCCGATCGACCAGGTGACGAAACAGCTGCACAAGCTGATCAACGTCTTGAAGATCAGGGATATGGAGCCAGACGCGACCGTGGCCCGGGAGCTTGCCCTCTTCAAGGTCTCGGCGGCCGTTGAGAGCAGGGCCGAGATAGTCCAGTTCGCGGAGATCTTCAGGGCGAAGATCGTCGATGTCTCGAAGCGGGCACTGATTATCGAGGTGACCGGTTCACACGACAAGATCGAGGCATTCGAAAGCATGTTGAGACCGCACGGACTGCTCGAGATGGTCCGAACCGGGGAGATCGCCCTCTCCCGGGGCGAGTGAGCGCCGGCCAGGATCTGCAGGCAGTACTCGCGGATCCCCTGAGGTCCTGCATCCGGGAGGCAGGAGCGAGGCAGGGGAGGACGATCGTCTCGGTGACGGTCCCGGCTTCCGTCCTGGACCCCGCTGCAACTGCATTCGCTTCTCGGCGTGCCGATGATCCCTGGTTTTGCTGGGAGGATCTCCAGGCCGGGGTGAGGATCGGTGCCCTTGGTGAAGCCGTCTCAGTGGTTTCACGGGGGCCGAATCGCTTTGAAGAGGTAGCCGACGAGTGCGCCCGACTCTCGGGCGGTGCCATCCTGCATGAGCCGGAGGGCCAACCGATTCACACCGGACCCCTTTGGCTCGGCGGATTTGCCTTCGAGGAGGAAGACGGCAGCGGACCGTGGGCCGGCTTCCCGCCGGCCCGACTCTACGTGCCCGAGATTGCCCTGCTTCGTTCCGGGGACGAGACCTGGCTGACCCTCAACGTCATGGTCCGGGGCGGTTCCGAACCCGAGGATCTGATCGAGGCAGCCCTCCGCCGCGTAGCCGGAATGGAGGAGACCACTGACCTGCCGATGCTCGACCCGAGCCCGGTGGTCGAGGAGATCCTTCAGGGGTCGGGCACACCAGGCGGCTTCGAGGCCGCAGTCGCGACGGCCGTTGAACGCATTCGTGCCGGTGACCTCGAGAAGGTGGTTCTGGCCCGTGAGCTGATCGTGGAGGCGGCTTCGAGGTACGACCCCGCGGCCATCTTCGGTGCCCTCAGGGAGGGGTTCCCCACATGTTTCAACTTCTGTGTCGGCACGCCGGCTGCAGCCTTTCTCGGCGCCAGCCCTGAACTTCTTGTGCGTTCCGAAGGGCACGAGATATCGACCGTCGGCCTGGCTGGCTCGACCCGAAGGAGTTCGGATCCGGCAGTGGATGACCACCTCGCCCAACGTCTGCTTGGGTCGGCCAAGGATCGGGGCGAACACGATGTCGTCGTCCGTCAACTGGTTGAGGCGCTGAAGCCGCTGAGCGTCTGGGTCGAGGCAGCTCCCGAGCCCGGCATCGTCAAGGTGGCCAACATCCAGCATCTCGGCACACCGGTGGTGGCTCACCTGGGCCAGAGGAAAACGGCGGTCGAGCTGGCCGGCCTGCTCCACCCAACGCCGGCAGTGGGGGGACAGCCGTGGGCCAGGGCCCGCGGGCTGATCGATGAGGTCGAGGGCCTCGACCGCGGCTGGTATGCAGGTCCGGTCGGCTGGATGGATGGATCGGGTGATGGCGAGTTCTGTGTGGCGCTCAGGAGTGCCTTGTTGAGGGACAGGGAGGCACGCCTTTACGCCGGCGTCGGGATCGTCGCCGATTCCGATCCGGCCAACGAACTGGCCGAGACCGAGATGAAGCTCGCTGCCCTCCTGCCCCTCGTCACTGATCAGGGCTGACGGCCAGCCCCGCGGTTCAGCGCACCAGGGGAACCTCGATCACCAGAGGACCGGCCTTACCGAGGCTGACCGCCAGGTCGTCCGGGCTCGTTGCCTTTGCGCGGGGTATCCCGAACAGAGACGCGGCTGCGGCGATATCCATCCGGCCCGGAGTCGTCATCAGACGCTCGAACTCTTCCGGCGGCATCGAGTCCTTTTGGGGCAAAAGGTCGAAGATGGCTCCGCCGCCCGAGTCGAAAACGATGATCCGGGCGTCGAGATCCCTTGCCAGGGCGAGACTCCCGACGTCATGCTGAAAGCCGAGATCACCGGTCACGATGAGCGTTCTGCGCCCGGTCGCTGCCGCCGCGCCAAACCCCGAGGCCAGTAGGCCGTCGATCCCGTTGGCGCCCCGGTTTGCCAGGAACAGGACGTCGCTCGAGTCCGGTGGCAGGAATGACTCCTGGTCGCGTATCGCCATACTCGAGGCCGTGTAGACCAGATCCTCGTCTCGAAGGGCCGACCCGATCACCTCGAACGCGCCTGCCGGGCCCAACTCCTGTCCGTCGGAATCGGCTACCGGTGGAAGGTCGTCCTGGGAAGCCATCCAGAAATCGCGATACGCGGCGTCGCCCTTGACGGAATCAATGAGGAGGGGAGTCAGGTTCTCGAGACCGGTGCGAAGGACCATCGAGGCCACTCGCCCCGGATCGTGGAAGGACCACGACGGATCGACCACCAGCTCCGGGACGCTCTCTCCGACATCACGGGTCCACTGCCTCAGGGCCTTCGAGGTTGGAAGCTCGCCGATTCGGATGATCAGATCGGGGCCGAGGTCGCCGCTCCGCTCCTTCAGGATCTCGCCGTAGCGCCAGATCAGGTTGGGGACGGGGGGCGATCCAAGTCTGAGCTGGGAAGTCGGCTCGGCCAGCACCGGTGCATTCAGTACCGTGGCAAGCTCGATGACCGCGGCCCTCGAGGAAGGTCTGGCCGAGCGGCCGGCAAGGATCAGGACGCGCTTGGCAGGAGCCGTGAGGGCTTCGACCTGTGTCGCTGCCCCGGGCTCGAGGCTGGCACCCGAGCCGATGTACTCGGTGAACGGTCTCCCGCCGGGACGACCCTGCAGCGCGAGTGGAGAGGACGCCGTTACCGAGCCGGGCTCTTCGATCGGGGCAAGCGGCTCGCGGAAAAATAGATTCAGATGGACCGGTCCCGGCCTGGGCTGGCCGGCCGCAGTCGCCCACGCCCGGGAGGCCACTGACCGAAAGTAGGTGAGGCCTTGATCGTCTGCCGGCAGGTCGCCCACCTCGAAGAACCACCGGACCCTTTCCCCGTACAGCTTCAGCTGGTCGATCGTCTGCCCGGCTCCCGTGTCCCTGAGCTCTGGCGGACGGTCCGCAGTCAGGATCAGCAGCGGGACGTTCGAGGCGTCGGCTTCTGGCACCGCGGGGAGGAAGTTGGCGGCCGCAGTTCCCGAAGTGCAGACCAGCGCAACCGGTTTTCCAGTCGCCTGGGCGGCACCGAGTGCGAAGAAGCCGCCGGACCTCTCGTCGACAGAGATATGGGTGGTCAGCTCCGGCTGACGATCGAGGGCAACTGCCAGGGGTGTCGAGCGTGAACCGGGCGAGATCACGACGTCAGTAGTACCGCACCTGGCCAGTTCCGAGGCCAGGGCACTGGTCAAAGCGAGGTTCCGATTGCTCGTATCCATGGGCAAAGCCTAGAGCCGAAGGGCGTCCAGAGCGGCCTCATCGATCTCGATACCGAGTCCCGGTTCCTCAGGCACAGTTGTGAACGGTGCGATCAACCAGGCCGGGTCGCCAGCCGCGATCGTTTCCCTGAAGAGTCGGCCGGTTGCCAGGCCCTGGGCGAAACTGCGATCGGCCTGGCCGCTCGTCGTCATCGCGACGTGGAGCGCCGCCGCAATCCCGACCGGACCGTCTAGGGCACTCGAGAGGTAGGTAGGGAGATGGCTCCCGAGGGAGGGATCGAGCGTTCCGGTCTTGCTGAGCTTCACCGTCACGGCATCACAGGCGCCGAGCTCCTCGGCCCGGCGGGCATCGGCTCGATTGGAGACCGACTCATCGGCGACGACCGTCACGCCGGTCGAGTCCCGGAAGCGTGCCATCTCCTCGAGGCCCGCCACCGGTTCCTCGAAGAGCTCGATGTCGAGTGGCGCCAGCTGGTCGACCCGCTCGAGAGCCTCGTCCAGACTCCACGAGCCGTTGGCATCGACCCTGATGATCGCCTCGCGTCCGATCTCCTGTCGAAGCAGCCCAACCCGCTCCACATCGGCCCGGTCCCCGACCTTGACCTTGAAGGTCCGAAAGCCGGCCTCGAGCCACCCATGGGCCTCTCGGGTGGCCGACGCAGGATCGCCTGCACCGAGGGTCGCGTTCAGCTCTATCTCACGCGACCTCGACTCGGGAGCCAGCTGTCGGTAGAAAGGCACCCCGGCACGACGTGCCTCGAGCTCGGTCAAGGCCATCTCGATGGCGACACGGGCCGGGTTCGAGATACCGAGCTCGGTGCTCCCGCCCGAGGTAACCGAAGCCAGCGCCTCGCCGACGTTCCCTCCCGCCAATCGAGACATCGTCCTCTCCAGCTCGCCCGATATCTCGGTGACGGATTCTCCTCCCCGCAGGGACAATGGGACTGCCTCGCCGAGCCCTACGGCACCGTCGTCCCCGAATACCCGCAGCAGGATCAGGTCGCGGCGCTCGAGGCTACCCCTCGAGGTCACGTACTCCTCCCTGAAGCCCAGGGAGTAGGGAATCACC
>JBBAUQ010000019.1:8550-16607 GCA_040398125.1 Solirubrobacterales bacterium
AAGGATCGGATGCCCTCAGCCAACCAGGATCACTCCGACCGAGACCGCTACAGCGAACAGCCCGAGGGCCAGGCCGGTGTCTGCCAGGGCCCGGTTGAGGGATGGACCATCGGTACGTGTTCGGACGGCCCGGTCGGCCTTCAGTGCCACCGGCAGGGAGATCAGGCCGGCCAGGGCACCGGCCAGTGCCGGGTCGAAGGCGGCGGTAAGCAGCAGGCTGACGAAGGCAAGAACGAGGCACATCCGGAACAGCACTCGGGTGCGGCCTCGCCCCAGTCGCACGGCCAGGGTCATCTTCCCCGCCCGTCTGTCGCTGTCGATATCGCGAATGTTGTTGACCACCAGGATTGCCGTTGCGAGTAGGCCGACCGCGACCGAGAGTCCGAATGTCCCCCAATCAACTGTCTCGAGCTGGACGTAGTAGGAGCCGTTGACTGCCACCAGTCCGAAGAAGAGGAAGACGAACACTTCGCCGAGGCCGGCGTATCCGTAGGGCTTGGGTCCCCCTGTGTAGAGCGTCCCCGCCGTTATCGAGAGGGCCCCGACCACGAGGATCAAGGGTCCGGCCAGCCAGGTCAGGTAGAGGCCCAGGAGTATCGACAGCCCGAAGGCAATCCAGGCCGCCCAGAGAACCCTGCCGGGAGTTGCGAGACCGGCCGATGTGATCCTGACTGGACCGAGTCGGTCGGTCGAGTCAGCTCCCCGCCGGGCGTCGGAGTAGTCATTGGCCAGGTTCGTCCCTATCTGGATCAGGATGCTGGCGAGCAGTGCGGCGATGAAGCCGCCGACTCGCGGCAATGTCGAAGCCTGGTTGATCGCCGTTGCGGTGCCGACCAGCACGGGGGCTACCGCTGCCGGCAGCGTCCTCGGTCGTGCTGCGTTGAGCCAGATTCGCAAGGGCCTGTTCCCTAGGGCCGGCGGGGAAACCTGTTGAAGTCGGGAGGCCGCCCCTCGCGAAAGGCGTCGCGACCCTCCTGTCCCTCCTCCGACATGTAGAAGAGGAGGGTGGCGTCATGCGAGAGCTGCTGGAGGCCCGACAGCCCATCCTCCTCGGCGTTGAAGCTGGCCTTCAGGAGGCGAAGCGACAGGGGGGAGAGGTTTGCCATCTCGCGGCACCAGGCCACCGTCTCGCGCTCCAGATCCTCTACCGGTACGACGGCGTTTACCAGGCCCATATCGAGAGCCTCCTCGGCCGAGTAGAGCCGGCAGAGGAACCAGAATTCCTTTGCCTTCTTGACCCCGATGTTCCTCGCCAGGAGGCTCGCCCCGAAACCTCCGTCGAAGCTGCCGACTCGCGGGCCGGTCTGACCGAAGATCGCGTTATCCCCGGCGATGGTCATGTCACAGACCAGGTGGAGGATGTGCCCCCCGCCAACCGCATAACCCGCCACCATCGCGACGACCGGCTTGGGAAGACGCCTTATCTGGACGTGGAGTTCACCAACGTCGAGCCGACCTACCCCGCCTTGGGCCACCTCGTCATCCCCGATGTAGCCATCGTCGCCTCGGATCGTCTGGTCTCCTCCTGAGCAAAAAGCCTCCGTGCCGGCCCCGGTGAAGATGATCGAGGCAACCTCGAGATCATCTCGCGCCCAGCCGAAGGCTTCGCGCAGCTCGGCCAGGGTCTGGGGACGGAAGGCGTTGTGAACGTCGGGACGATTGATCGAGATCTTGGCGATCGAATCTCCCTTTTCGTAGGTGATGTCCCGGAAGGAGCCAATGCTCTCCCACTCGATCGGGGCGTAGAGGGACTCTTCTGGCGGCGAGGCTTTGTGGCGTTCGGGCAAGTTCGACTGTACCTTTCGTAACGATCCCGAAAATACGGGCGTTCACGGAAAGATATCCGGCCCGGCTTGGAAGTCACTTGAAACTCGACAACTGGCTCGAACAGAGGGCGAGGACCGGCCCCGACAGGATCGCCCTGTCTGGCCCTGACGGCCAACTGACCTACGCCCAACTGGAGGAGGCTGCAGTCGAGGCCGCTCGCAGGTTCGGTGCCCGTGGAGTGAGGCGAGGAGCGACAGTTGGCCTGCGAGTCGAGCCGAACGTCACGGGTGTCGTGGCCATTCACGGCTTGATGAAGCTCGGAGCCATCCTGATGCCACTGAGTCCGCAGCTGACCGAGGAGGAGGTCGAGGGTGCGAAATCTGCCGCAGGAGCCGAAGTCGTCCTCTCGACCACCGAGGACCTGCCACAGCGGGGCGCGGACCTGCCGCTGCTCGGTGAACACGAGATGGATGATTTTCACTGCCGGATTCTCACCAGTGGTTCATCAGGCCCGCCCAAGACGATCGGGTTGACCTACGGAAACCACCTCTTCAGCGCGATGGGATCGGCCTTCAACCTTGGGGTGGACCCGAGCGACCGGTGGCTCTGCACTTTGCCACTCAGCCACATCTCGGGCCTGGCAATAGCCATGAGGAGCGTCATCTACGGGACGACCATGGTCGTGGCCGATCGCTTCTCGGCCGAAACGGTGGCAGATGCGGTCGAGAACCATGGTGTGACCGTGCTCTCCCTCGTTTCGACCATGCTCAACCGACTCCTGGAGGAGGGTGTCGACCTGTCGGCAACCAGGGCGATTCTGGTCGGCGGGGGCCCGGTTGCGCCCGAGGTGATTGCCGAGGCGCTCCAGAGGGGGTACCCCGTGGTCCAGACATACGGACTGACCGAGGCCTGTTCACAGGTGACCACCCTCCGCCTGGATGAGGCACAACGAAAGGTCGGCTCGGCGGGACGGCCACTCCTCACTTCACACCTCCGAATCAGCGAGGGCGAGATCCTGGTGCAGGGCCCGACAGTTTCACCCGAGGTCTCCGATCCAGACGGGTGGCTCCACACCGGTGATCTCGGGCGGATCGATGAGGAGGGCTTTCTCTACGTGGAGGGGCGGCTCGATGATCGAATCATCTCGGGCGGTGAGAACATCGCCCCTGCCGAGGTCGAGGCGGTGCTCAAGCGGCATCCCGGCATCGAACAGGCCGAGGTTAGCGGGCGGCCGGACGAGGAATGGAGCGAAGTGGTGGTCGCCCGGGTCGTTCCCCGCGCCGGATTCCAACCCGATCCCGAGGAGGTGCGGAGTTTCTGTCGAGGCTCCCTCGCCGCCTTCAAGGTCCCTAGAGAGATAGAGGTGGTCGAGGCGATCACCGGAGGTCCCGGGCCTTCCTCGACTGACAACGAGGACACACCGGTATCCGGTTAAGGCGTAGCATCCCGCGAATGGCAGAGCACGGAATCGTCTACGACAGCGACGGGGACCTCTCGGCCCTCGACGGAAAGACGGTCGCAATCCTCGGTTTCGGATCGCAAGGGCATGCCCACGCCCTGAACCTGCGTGACTCCGGGGTCGAGGTGGTCGTTGGCCTGAGGGAGGGATCGTCCAGTCGGGAGGAGGCCTCCGCCGCGGGGCTCGAGGTTCTCTCGGTAGCCGACGCCGCGAGCCGGGGCGATGTCGTGATGATCCTCCTGCCGGATGAGCAGCAGGCCGAGGTCTTCCAGCAGGAAATCGCAGACGGGATCACCGACGGCAACCTGCTGATGTTCGCGCACGGTTTTTCGATCGTCTTCGAGCAGATCGTGCCGCCGGCCGGCGTCGACGTCGGCATGGTCGCCCCGAAAGGCCCGGGCCACATGGTCCGGCGACAGTTCGAGGAAGGCAGCGGCGTGCCCTGCCTGATGGCGGTGGAGCAGGATGCCACGGGGCATGCCCGGGACCTCGTTCTCGCTTACGCGATCGGGATCGGCGGTGGGCGGGCCGGAATCATCGAGACGACCTTCAAGGATGAATGTGAAACCGACCTCTTCGGTGAGCAGGCAGTGCTGTGCGGAGGAGCGACCGAACTGGTGACGGCCGGCTTCGAGACCCTGGTTGATGCCGGCTACGATCCCCGGCTCGCCTACTTCGAGTGCCTGCATGAACTCAAGCTGATCGTTGACTTGATGTACGAGAAGGGCATTCAGGGGATGCGTCACTCGATTTCGAACACCGCCGAGTACGGTGACCTGACCCGTGGCCCGAGGGTGATCAGCGATGATTCGCGGGCCGCGATGAAGAAGATCCTCGCCGACATCCAGTCAGGGGAGTTCGCAACGGAATGGATCGCCGAGAACAAGGCCGGCGGAGAGAACTTCGAGCGGATGAAGCAGGAGGGCAAGGACCATCAGATCGAAAAGGTCGGTGCCGAGCTTCGTTCGATGATGCACTGGATCGATACCGAGTTCTGAGCCGGGCGCCCCGGCTTCCCCAACCGGTCGCAGTGGGCGACTACCGTTTCCGGTCGACCACTAACCTAGGTGTCACGAGGTTGATCTTCCACCGTTGTCAAGCGAGGAATCGATGAGTCAGGCCACCAACACAGAGCGCATCCCGGAGGAGCTGAAGCCGGACGACGGCCGTTTCGGCTGCGGGCCCTCCAAGGTTCGCCCCGAGGCCCTCAAGGATCTGGCTGGACAGAACTCGGTGATGGGTACGTCACACCGGCAGGCCCCGGTCCGGAACCTGGTGGCGAGGGTCAGGGAGGGGCTGGATGAACTGTTCAATCTCCCCGACGGCTACGAGATCGTCGTCGGCAACGGCGGTGCCACGGCATTCTGGGACTCGGCCGCCGCCTGGCTGGTCAGGGATCGTGCCCTCCATCTGACCTTCGGTGAGTTTTCGCGCAAGTTCGCCGATGTCACGGCGGGGGCTCCCTTCCTGGGTGAGCCACTGATCATCGAGGCCGAGGCCGGCAGCGCCCCCGATCCCGTTGCCGACCCCGAGGCAGATGTGATCGCCTGGGCCCACAATGAGACTTCGACCGGGGTCATGGTCCCGGTAGTCCGGCCGCCCGACTCGGGTGACTCCCTGGTTCTGATCGACGCAACCTCGGGCGCCGGAGGCCTTCCGGTGGATCTTTCCGAGACCGACGCCTACTACTTCGCACCGCAGAAGGCGTTCGGAGCAGACGGCGGCCTCTGGCTCGCCGCCCTTAGCCCCAGGGCCGTTGCTCGCCTCGAGGACCTCGACGGAGCCGAGGGGCGGTGGCAGCCGGCCTTCCTTTCCCTGAAAACGGCTCTGGACAACTCCCGCAAGGAGCAGACCTACAACACGCCTGCCCTCGCCACCCTTCTCCTTCTTGCCGATCAGGTGGAATGGATGCTGGAAGGCGGCGGACTCGACTTCTGCGTTAGCCGGACCTCGGCCTCCTCGGGTCATCTCTACGGCTGGGCTGAGGCGAGCCAGTTTGCCCGTCCCTTCGTCGAGAACCCGGTGAACCGGTCGCTAGTGGTCGGGACCATCGACTTCGATGACGCCGTTGATGCCGCTGCCGTGGCAGCCACCCTGCGTGAGAACGGGATCGTCGACGTCGAGCCATACCGGAAGCTCGGTCGCAACCAGCTACGAGTCGGGATGTTTCCGGCGGTCGAACCGGGCGATGTAGAAGCCCTAACCGCCTGCATCGACTGGGTGATCGAGAACGGCGGGGTAACGCGATGAAGGCAATGAACATCGGTCGCCCAGCCAGCCGGGTGGCCTTGCAGAGCCACATTCCTGCGGAGAGGGGGAGAGGGTGAAGGTTTTGGTGAAGGAAAAGATCGCCGACTCGGGCATCGACCTCCTCCGGGAGCAGTTCGACGTCGAGACCGGATATGAGATGTCGGAGGACGATCTGGCTGAGCGGATCGGTGAATTCGATGCGATCCTGATCAGGTCGGCCACCACCCTGACGCCAGACCTGATCGACAAGGCCGATCGTCTGAAGGTCATCGGCAGGGCCGGGACCGGGGTTGACAACGTCGACATCCCGGCAGCTACCCGCCGCGGAATAATCGTGGCCAACGCTCCGGAATCGAACTCGATTGCCGCTGCCGAGCACACGATGGCCCTTGCTCTGGCCCTTTTCAGGAACGTCCCCCAGGCCAATCGCTCGCTTTCATCGGGCGAGTGGGACCGCGGTGCCTACAAGGGCTCAGAGCTCTACGGAAAGACGCTCGGGGTGATCGGGTTCGGCCGGATCGGCCAGCTGGTAGCCAGGATGGCCCAGGGGTTCGATATGGAGGTACTGGCCTTCGACAAGTTCGTTACGGCCGATCGATTCCGTGAACTCGGGGTTCAGGGGGTCGATGATGTAGATGACCTGTACGCGCGGGCAGACCTGATCACGATCCATCTACCCAAGACACCGGAGACGATCGGCTGGATCGATGCCGATGCGATCGCGAAGATGAAGCCGGGAGTTCGGATAGTCAACTGTGCACGCGGAGAGCTGGTCGACCTCGATGCCCTTGTCGAGGGCCTGGAGAACGGCACGGTTGCCGGCGCCGCCCTCGACGTCTTTCCCGAAGAGCCCTTTACCGAGCATCCCGTGTTGACCAGGGCCGACGTAGTCGTCACCCCTCACCTCGGTGCGTCGACGACAGAAGCCCAGGATCGGGCAGGTATCGACACAGCCGAACAGGTGATCGCGGCTCTCACCGGGGGAGTGGTCACCAATGCCGTGAACATTCCGGCCGTCGGGCCGGCTGCGATGGAGTCCTTGATGCCATTCGTTCCTCTCTGCCAGACGCTCGGCCGGATCGCGTCGGGACTGTTCTCCGGCAAGATCGACGGAGTCGAGGTCGAATTCCGTGGTGATGTCGCCGACAACGACACGCGCCTCCTGGTCGTCGCCGCCCTGAGTGGGCTCCTCTCGGGCTACACCGCTGAGGCGGTCAACCTGGTCAACGCCTCCCACCTTGCCGATGAGCGGGGAATCGAGGTGACCGAGACCCAGGTGGCCGAGGCCGAGGAATTCACCGATCTCGTGCGGATCACCGTGCGGTCCAACGGTGACACCGTTTCCGTGGGGGGGACAACCGTTGGGCCAAGGGATGTGCCGTATCTGGTCTCCCTGTGGGACGAGAGCTTCTACCTGCCGGTCGAGGACCACATGGCCGTCTTCCGTTATTCGGATCGGCCGGGAATGATCGGGCAGGTCGGCTCTACCCTCGGGGAGCAGGGCGTCAACATCAACTCTGCAGCAGTTGGTGCCGAGTCTGGCGGTGACAGCGCCGTAATGGTCGTCACGGCCGATGCACCGGTCACCCAGGAGACGATCGAGGCAATCACCAGGCAGGACGGTTTCTCGGCGGGATATTCGATCGATACCCGGGAAATCCCTGCTCATACCGATTAGGTTGCGCTACCCTCTGAAGAGGATGACTTCCTTTCCGTACAACCCGACTCTGCTTCTCCTTCTCCCCCTCCGGGGGGAATGATCGCCGGGCGGCGCGACAGCCGCGAGCAGACAGGGAACGTACGAACACTTTGGAAGGAGAATCATCGTGACGGTCGAGAGGACCGACGAGACAGACGCAAATCGCGTCCACATCTTTGACACCACCCTGAGGGATGGCGAGCAGTCGCCGGGTATCTCGCTGAACAAGGGCGAGAAGGTCGAGATCGCCCAGCAGCTCGCCCGCCTGGGCGTCGATGTGATCGAGGCCGGTTTCCCGATCACCTCACCGGGGGATTTCGAGGCCGTCCAGGCCATCGCGCGGACTGTGGAGGGCCCGGTCATCTGCGGACTCGCCCGTGCCCAGAAGGGCGATATCGACGCGGCTTGGGAGGCCGTTCGTGATGCCGAGCGTCCGAGGATCCATACCTTCATTTCGACCTCAGATATCCATATCGAGCACCAGATGCGAAACACCCGCGAGGATGTCCGGGTCGGCGCCCGGGCAGCGGTAGCCCACGCAAAGTCCCTCTGCGAGGACGTCGAATTCTCACCGATGGACGCCACCCGGGCCGACGTCGAGTTCACCGCCGAGGTCTGTGCGATCGCGGTCGAGGAAGGCGCCACCGTTATCAACATCCCCGACACCGTCGGCTATACGACCCCTGAGGAATACGGCAGGTATTTCGAGGCCCTCTACCGTTTCGCGCCGGCCCTGGAGGGGGTGGAGCTTTCCGTGCACTGCCATGACGACCTCGGCCTGGCGGTCGCCAATTCCTATGCCGGCCTGCTGGCCGGGGCCAGGCAGGTCGAGTGTGCGGTCAACGGCATCGGCGAGCGCGCCGGCAACTGTGCCCTCGAGGA
>JBBAUQ010000020.1:0-16368 GCA_040398125.1 Solirubrobacterales bacterium
CCACATCTGGGAAGAGCACGGCCCAGAGACCGAGATCCTGTTCGGCCCTGACATGTGGCTCGGGGCCTACGTGGAACAGGCGACCGGCCTGGTCGATGAACCCGAGCGCCGCCGGCTGTTCCACATCTGGGACGGCGAGTGTCATGTCCACGCCGGAATACGTCCTGACGACATCGAGCGGGCCCGGGCAGAACATCCCGGGGCCGAGTTCCTGATCCACCCCGAGTGCGGCTGTGCAACCCAGGCGATGGAGTACGTGGCCTCTGGCGAGATCGATCCCGAGGGGGTCAAGCTCCTGTCCACTTCGGGAATGATCGAGCACGTCAAGCAGAACCCCGAGGGCGAATTCATCGTCGCAACCGAAAACGGGATGCTCTACCCGATGGCCCAGGCCGCCCCCGGTGCCAGCCTGATCGAGGCAAACCGGATGGCCTTCTGCAAGTACATGAAGATGATCACCCTGCCGAAACTGCACGAGTCGCTGGCCGAGATCAAGTACGAGGTAAAGGTCGATGACGAGCTTGCCGAGAGGGCTCGGCTCCCGATCGAGCGGATGGTCTCGATCGGATGAATGACGCCCCCGCCTTCGTTAGGGTCAGTTGGAAGAGAAGGCTGAGTTTGGGGCAAAACCGTGATTGAGATCCTTGCGAACGTCGGCGCCGCCTTCCCGGCGGTCGACCAGTCCTACCTGCTGGAGGCCCGGCAGATGCAGGCGCTCTCCTTCGCGATGCACATCCCGCTGGTCTGTTTCGGGGTGGCCTTCCCGGCCTTCGTCATCTTCATGGAGTGGCTCGGCCAGAGGACCGGTCAGGCCCACTACACCGAGATAGCGAAGCGCTGGTCCAAGGTGATGATCACCCTCTTCGCAGCCGGGGTAGTCACCGGGACGCTGCTCAGCTTCGAGCTCGGAATCCTGTGGCCCGGATTCATGTCCAACTTCGGTGACGTGTTCGGACTGGCATTCGGCCTCGAGGGCTTCTCCTTCTTCGTCGAGGCGATCTTCATCGCGATCTACGTCTATGGCTGGGACAGGATCTCGCCCCGACTCCACCTCCTGACCGGCGTCCCGGTGATCGCTGCCGGGATCACCGGCTCACTCATGGTGATCGCGGTGAATGCCTGGATGAACAGTCCGGGCGGCTTCGACATGGTCGGCACCGAGGTGACCGATGTGAGGCCCTGGGAGGCACTGTTCGGCAACTCCCACCTCTGGCCACAGCTCACCCACATGTACCTGGCCGCCTACATCGCGGTCGGTTTCACCATGGCCGGTGTCTATGCCTTCCTCTGGCTGAGGGGCCGGCGTGACAGGTACGTGAGGACGGCGATGCTCGTCCCGCTGGCCGTTGCAGTGATCGCTGCCCCGGCCCAGCTGGTGATCGGTGACTGGTCGGCGAGGAACGTGGCCGAGGACCAGCCGGTCAAGTTGGCCGCCCTGGAGGGCCTGTACAAGACGACAAAGGGGGCGCCCGAGACGATCGGTGGCTGGTACACCAAGGACAACGAGATCGAGTACGGCATCCAGATTCCGAAGATGCTTTCACTGCTCGCCTACCACGACCCGAACGCCGAGGTCCAGGGACTCGAGACCGTTCCGCCGGAGGACAGGCCGCCGATCAACGTGGTCAGGATCGCTTTCCAGACTATGGTCGGGATAGGAACCTTCATGGTGTTGCTCTCGGCCTGGTTCCTCATTTCGTGGCTCAGGCGGAAGGCGATCCCGAAATCGAACTGGTTCTACCGCGGAGTCGTAATTGCCGGCCCGGCTGCGGTGGTCGCCACCATCTCGGGCTGGGTGGTCACCGAGGTGGGCCGTCAGCCCTGGGTGGTCTACGAGATCATGAGGACCGAGGCAGCAGTCACCGGCGCCGACGGGATCGTCTTCTGCTACGGTGCCCTGGCGGCCGTCTACGCGATCCTGATCGTGGCGACTGCCTGGGTCCTGGTCAGGCTCTCCCGAAAGCCGCTCAGTCCCGGAATCGCCGACGGTTCCGGAGTCCAGGAGGAGGAGAAGAGCCGCGTTGCTGGGTGAGATCCCGGTCATCTTGATGCTGCTCGGCATCGCGGCCTACATCGTGCTGGCCGGTGCCGACTTCGGCGCCCCGTTCTGGGCCCTTACGGCAAGGGGTGAGCGGGCCGCCGAGATTCGTGAGCAGACCCACCGTTCGATGGCGCCCGTCTGGGAGGCCAACCACGTCTGGCTGATCTTTGTCCTTGTGGTCTGCTGGACGGCCTACCCCGAGGTGTTCGGCTCGATCTTCTCGACCCTGTGGATACCCCTGTTGCTGGCGACGATCGGCATTTTGATGCGAGCCACCGCGTATGTGGTGAGCGGCATCGTCGACCGGACCTCGGTCGAGTGGGTCTCGGCGATTTCATCGATCCTGACCCCCTTCATGCTCGGTACGGTGATTGGGGCGATTGCCGGGGGACGGGTACCGGTCGGCAATGCCGCCGGCGATCCGATCACCAGCTGGCTCAACCCGGTCTCGATCGCGATCGGGGTCCTGGCCGTCGCCTTCTGCGCCTACCTGGCGGCGATCTACCTCGCGGCCGATTCCCAGCGGAACGGTGAAACCGGCCTCGCCGAGGCATTCCGGACCCGGGCGATCGGTGCCGGGGGCGTTACCGGCCTGCTCGCTCTGGCCGGTCTGGGTGTGATGGCCAGAGACGACAGCTCGATCTACGACGGTCTCATCTCGGGGGCCGGGCTGGTTGCGGTCATCGTCTCCGGCCTGGCGGGCCTGACCGCGATCGTCCTGCTGGGGACAAGGCGCTATCCAGCGGCTCGCATTGCCGGGGCGCTCGCAACGGTTGCGGTGGTCGCCGGTTGGGGGCTGGCCCAGTCACCCGAGATCCTCCCCGGCTTGACGATTGATCAGGCGGCCGCACCCGACAACGTGCTCATCGCCCTGCTGTTCTCGATCGCTGTCGGCCTGCTCGTGCTCATCCCGTCGATGATCCTGCTCTACGGGCTGGTCCTCGGGGGCAGGTTCGATGCCGACCCGGCCAAGGCCGGCGGGATTCTCGCCGACCCCGCGCCGGGATCACGTCCGGTGGAAGGACCAGGACGGGCCGCTGTTGCCGTGGCAGTGGCGCTGTTCGGAATCGGTGCCCTGGTGAATATCGCCACCGACGGGGGCTTCCTGAACTACCTCGCCGTCGTCATGTTGCTCGCCGGCATTGCCCTCGGGGCGCTCGTTCTGGCCCGCTCCCTGCTGGCCAACCTGCAGGAGCAGTAGGGGCCAGACCAACTTCAGCGTCGGCTCACCCTGAGGTTCACCTGGTGGCCGACCGGAGTTAGCCAACCGGCGGGCAGGGAGGCCTTCAAGACCCGGCGGACCTTGCCGAGCCGCTTTCGCGTCTCCCGGATACTCCCCGTCTTGCAACCACGCGAGCGAAGCGCGCCGCGGGCCGAGGGAACGGACCGTTTCCGCAGGCCGGGCACCTTGCACCAAGTGGGCGTCGGTGCCGGGACGCCACCGCTCCCGACGGGATCCACCCCGGACACCTTGAGCGAGATGCGTCCGATCCACCCCCGGACCGGATCACTCGAGACGCTGGTGTCGACTGAAGGGAGGTTGCCCCGACAGCCTGCATCACCGTAGCTGGTCAGGCCGACCAGTCGCCTCCCGGCCGAGGTCCGGCTGGCCAAGGGTCCGCCACTGTCTCCGAAGCAGGCCGATGCATGGCCCTGGGGGCCACCGAGGCAGATCATCAGGCTCGGTCTGAACAGCCCCCCGTTGTCCCTCTCGCATACGCCGTCGGGCAGGACGACCTGGCCGGCCCCGCGAAGTCGCTTTGCCGCCTGTGAGGAAGTGGCACGGGTCACGCCCCAGCCCGTTGCCCGAACCTTGGCTCCGGGCAGACCGGCACCGGACTCATCATCACCGGCCAACTTGATCACCGGACCGGTGACCGGGCCGTCCAGCTGGAGCAGAGCGACATCCCAGGATGCCGTGCCGTTCCTCTCCCTGTACCTCAGCTTGCCATCGGAATCTCGCGGGAGCAGCAGCCGCTCCACCTGGCTGATCTCACCGCTGCCGGTGTCGTTCAGCACGGTACGTCCCGAGAGCACCCTGAGCGCACCGAGTTGACCCGAGCGGTAGCTGATGACACAGTGGGCCGCAGTGATCACCAGGTCTGGGGCGATGCGTGATCCGCTACAGAAATAGCGCTGGCGAGGGGAGTTTCCGTATCGCCTGTCGAGCAGTCCGACCTGCCAGCGGTAGTTGGATATGGAGGCCGGCGAGCCATTGACGATCCTCGGCTCCCGGTCGTTCGGTAGAGCCTCGGTGGCCTGGGCGATCCCGGCCGTCCCGGCCAGGGCGACTGCCGTCACGGCCCCGGCTGTGACTGCAATGAACGCCTTGAGGAGGTGCGCCACCGTGAGCCGGGGACGGATGTGAAGGAAAGCCACCAGGCCATCCTAGCGACCGCATTTGTGATGAAACGCTGATACTTTGCTCACTCTTTCATTGGTAAGTGGCCGGTCCGGACCGAGTCCGGCAGGAATCACCGGCGCCACCCGGAAGAGACCGCAGATGGCATTCGGAAGAAAGCGCAAGAACAGCGAGGCCGATCAGGTGGCAGCTGCCAGGGAGAGGCAGCAGACGGCCCGTCCCCGCAAGGGCGGCGCCCCGATCGTCGAGCTGCGCGACGTGAGCAAGATCTACCCCGGGGGTCATCTCGCCCTCGATCGCGTCTCGCTGGCGGTGAACCGGGGAGAGTTCCTTTTCCTGGTCGGTCCGACCGGATGCGGAAAGTCGACCCTGATCAAACTGCTGATCAGGGAGCTCGACCCGACCGAGGGGACGGTCTCGATCGCCGGCCGTGACATCGGCAGCCTGTCGGACAAGAAGATTCCCCAGCTCAGGCGAAACATCGGCACGATATTCCAGGATTTCAAGTTGCTGCCCAGCAGGACCGTCTACGACAACGTCGCCTACGCCCTCCAGGTGATCGGTGCCTCGCGGACCGAGATCAGGCAGAAGGTGCCGGAGGCGCTGCGACTGGTCGGTCTCGGCACCAAGCTGAACAGCTACCCCGATGAACTTTCCGGCGGTGAGCAGCAGCGCGTTTCGGTCGCCCGGGCCTTCGTCAACCATCCGCCGCTCCTCCTGGCAGACGAGCCGAGCGGCAACCTCGATCCGGTCACCTCGGTCGGGATAATGCAACTGCTCTACCGGATCAACCGCACGGGCACCACCGTCGTGGTGGTGACCCACGATCGCGAGATGGTCGACCGAATGAGGAGAAGGGTGGTCGAGCTCTACGAGGGCCGCGTGATCCGTGACGAGGTGGCAGGCGGCTACACCGAAGAGTCGACCACCGAGTTCGGGGTGAGGATGAGGGCCGAGATGGGCGTTGGGCCAGAGGGCCACTCGAACGGGGTCCACCAGTGAGTCGCTTCACTTTCTTCGTCGGCGAGGCCGTCAGGGCCATCCGCCGCAATCTTGCCCCGACGACTGCCGCCGTGGTGACGACCGTCCTGACGGCGATCCTGATCGGTGTGCTCGTGCCGGTCTTCCAGGCAACCCAGAGCAAGAGTGCAGACGTACGCAGCCAACTGGAACTCAGGGTTTTCCTTTTCGATGATGCGACCGATGGGGAGGTGGCGTCCCTCCAGGAGCAGATCGGGGAGGTGCGGCACGTCGACGAAGTCGCCTACCTGAGCAAGGCCGACGCCCTGAACGAGTTCAAGCGCGACTTCGGCCAGGAAAATCGGGACGTCTTGAAGGAGCTTCGCGGGAATCCCCTCCCGGCAAACTTCATCGTCAAACCTGACGATCCGGCGAACCTCGACTCCATTCGCGAGGCGATCGTTTCCCCGGGCGGGACCGCCGGGCAAGCCAACTTCATCTCCCCGATCATCCAGGACGTCGATGATCGCCAGGCGACCGCGAACAAGATCGAGGAAGTGACCGGTGCCCTGAAGCTGGTTCTCACCGTGATCACGGCCCTGCTGATCGTGGCCTCGCTCCTCCTGGTCGGTAACACGATCAGGCTCTCGATCTACACGCGCCGACGCGAGATCGAGGTGATGAGGCTGGTCGGGGCAACCAGGTGGTTCATCCGCTGGCCCTTCATGATCGAAGGCGTGATGGTCGGGATGCTGGGTGGCGTGGTTGCGATAATCATTCTGTGGGCAGGAAAGATCACGATCGTCGACCCCCTCTCGGAAAGCTTTGCCTTGATGCAGGCCCAGGATTCAGTGTCCTTCCTGGTGCTGATGGCCTGCCTGCTCGGAGCGGCAATCCTGGTCTCGGCGGTCGGTTCGGGACTCACCCTGCGCCGCTTCCTCAAGGTCTGACGGGTAACTCCGGCAAACGGTGAGTCGCGCCTGGACCACCCTGGCGGTCGCCGTGATCGCCCTGTTCGCCGGGATCTGGATCGGCGGCCACCCGGATAACCTTCCCGGGCCGGTACGTGACGCCTTCACCGACTCCCCGGGCGGGCCGGCGGTCAGTACGACCACTGAGGCCCTGGAGCTGATCGAGGATCGCTACTTCCGCAAGACCGACTCCGAGGAGCTGAGCGGCGCCTCGATCCGAGGGATGGTCCGTGACCTGCGCCGTCGCTACCGGGACCGCTTCAGCCACTACTTCGATCCCGAGCAGATGAAGAAGCTCACCGAGGCGCTCGAGGGCAGCTTCAGCGGCGTCGGCATGACCGTCGCGGGGAAGGATCGCCGGGGTCTCGAAGTCGGTTCGGTCTTCAGCGGGACACCGGCCGCCAGGGCCGGACTCGAGCGCGGTGACCGGATCGTCTCGGTGAACGGTGAATCGATCCAGGGGGAGACCGTGGAGAGTGTCGTTGCCCTGATCAAGGGACCGGCAGGTACCGAGGTGAGGTTGGGAGTGAGCTCCCCGGGTAAGGCAGGGGTGAGAGAGGTCAGCCTGACCCGCGAGGAGATCGAGGTCCCGGTGACGTTGACCCGCACGGTTCGGCGCGGCGGAAGGGAGCTTGGCTACGTGCGCTTCGCCAGCTTCAGTGAGGGATCGAGCCTCAAGTTGAAGAGGGCGATCGAGCGGGTACTCGATCGGGGTGTGGACGGAATAGTGCTCGACCTGAGGGGCAACGGAGGGGGGCTCCTGCCTGAAGCGGTGCTGGTCTCCAGCCTTTTCGTTCCGAAGGACTACGTAGTGGTCGAGACCAGTTCCCGCACCCGAGGGGATGAGACCTTCAGGGCGGTCGGCGGTGAACTCGACCTGCCACCACTGGTGACCCTCGTGGATCGCGGGACTGCGTCGGCAGCCGAAATACTCGCGGCAGCCCTGCGTGAAGAGGACCAGGTCAGCCTGGTCGGTACCCGTACCTTCGGCAAGGGCCTGTTCCAGGAAGTGATCGACCTGAGCAACGGCGGAGCACTTGACCTGACGGTCGGGGAGTTCCTGACGGCCACGGGCCGCTCGCTCGCCGGCAGGGGCCTGAAGCCGGACGTACCGGTAGCGCCTGGACCGGGAAGTGGGCGGGACGTCCAACTGGACCGGGCCTTCGGTGTCCTCGGGGGCGAGCTGGCCGGGAACCGACCCTGATGAGCCCGAGGCGAAATGCCGAGAGAGGTGAGTTCTGGGTAGCCCGGCTCCAGCGAAAGGGGCGGCACGCCGTCGCGGTGCCGCTGTTCGGTCCGGGACCCCAGGTGCCGGTGAAGGGTCGTATCCGGCCGGATGAGGACGAGATCGCATGGGTGAGGGAACGCGGTTCCTCGGTTCAGGTGATCAACCGCCTCGGGAGTGCCGGGAACGCCCGTGATGTCTGTGAGGCCCTGGCCCTGGAACGGCTCGGCCGGCGAGGTTTCCCGGAGGGTCTGGAAGCCGAGGCCGAGCAGATCGCCGGGTCCCCCGGCAAGGCGACCGGGAGTCGCACCGACTTGACGGCCCTGCCGACCTTCACGGTCGATCCCTCGACGGCCCGGGACTTCGATGACGCCGTTTCGGCGGCTCGCGAGGGAGATGCGATTCGGCTCTGGGTACATATCGCCGATGTCTCGGCCTGGGTGAGGACCGGATCCGATCTCGATCGGGAGGCCGCCCGGCGCGGAAACAGCGTCTACATCCCGACGTCGGTCGAGCCGATGCTTCCCCTGCCCCTCAGCGCCGGCGTCTGCTCCCTCTCCCCGGGGAAGCAGAGGCTCGCGGTGACCACCGAGTTCCTGCTTTCCGATTCCGGGGAGATCTCCGGCACGAGCTTCTACCGGAGCACCGTCAAATCGGATGCTCGTCTCGATTACGACCAGTTGGACCGGATCTTCGCCGGGGACGAGTCACCGCCGGCAGACGTGGCCGACACGATCGACCTCGCCCGCCGAGCCGCCGCGGCCCTCACCGGCAAGAGGGGTGAGCTCCGTCTCGAGGTGACCTCGACCGAGCCCGAGTTCGAGTTCGACTCCGCGGGGAATCCCGTCGCAGCGACCTCCTACGTCGAGACCGAGGCCCACCTGCTGATCGAGCAGCTGATGATCGCGGTCAATGAACAGGTCGCTTCATTCCTTCAGGAAAGCCGCACACCGACCATCTACCGGGTCCACGAGGCGCCCGACCCGGACAGGATCGAGCGTCTGTTCGATCAGCTCGAATCGCTCGAGCTGCCTTCACCCCCGTTCACCGAGGGTGCCGGACCGACCGAGGCCGGACGCCTGGCCGTCGAGGCCTCCCGGCTGATCGCAACGGAGGCACTCAGGCGCGGCCACGGTGGCGTTCCGTATGGCTCCCTCATCCTCCGCTCCCTGAAACCGGCGCAGTACTCGGCCGAGAACGTCGGTCATGCCGGCCTGGGCAGCCTTGCCTACTCCCACTTCACCTCGCCGATCAGGCGGTACCCGGACCTGCTCGTCCACCGTGGTCTGCTGGAGAAGGTCGGCGCCGGGGAAGAGGGCCCTGACCTCGGCACGGTGACCGAGGTTGCCCTGCACTGCTCCGGAACCGAGCGCGAGGCGGCCTCGATCGAGCGTGATGCAGATGACGTCTGCGCGGCCTTCCTGCTCGAGCGTGAGCTGTATGAGTCGGGCTGGGGCGAGGTCTTCGAGGGCGAGGTGTCCGGGGTGATCCCGGCCGGGGCCTTCGTGAACTTCGGGGGCAAGCTCGGGGACGTCTACGAGGGCTTCCTGCCTGCCCGCAAGATCGGGGGCCGCGAGCGCTACAACCTGAATGAGGTCGAGACGGCCCTGGTAGGCGAGAAGTCGGGGAACTCGGTCCGCTTCGGTGACCCGGTCTCGATCACGGTCGAGCGGGTGAATGCCCCGCTGGGAAGGGTCGACCTATCGCCCGTGACGGAATAGGTTGGTCCTGTCTTGGCGAAGAAGCGGAAAGGTCCCGGAAAGAAGAAGACGGCCCCAGGCCAGGGGTCCGGCTCCGGTGATGTCGCGACCAATCGGCGGGCTCGCCACAAGTTCGAACTGCTCGACCGCTTCGAGGCCGGGATCGTGCTGCAGGGCTCAGAGGTAAAGGCACTACGGGAAGGCAAGGCCGAGCTGAATGATGCCTACGCCGTGGTGGAGGGTGGCGAGGCCTGGCTGAGGAATTTCCACATCCCTCACTACGGTCCGGCCAGCATCTTGAACCATGAGCCGGAACGCCCGCGGAAGCTCCTCCTCCACAGGGCCGAGATCGAGAAACTGATCGGTACAACGAGTCAGAAGGGCCTGACGATCATCCCCAGTCGCGTCTACTTCAAGGACGGGCGCGCAAAGGTCGAGCTCGCCCTTGCCCGGGCCAAGGAGGGGCGGGATCGCCGCCGTGAGATTGCCGAGCGAGATGTTCGCCGGGACGTGGAGCGGGAATTCAAGGGGCGATATCGTGCCGGCTGAGGTCAGGAGGGCAAAAAAGCCACCACTCGGCCTGCCGAGGGGGTCGTTTTCCCCGATGAGTGCAAGGATCTAGCCGGATGAAGCAGCAATCCATCGTTTTTCTCAGCCTGATTGCGGCTATTGCCGTCGCACTCGGCTTTCCGGCCACGGTCCCGGCCGAGCCGGCCACCGGCGGCGGGACTGCGGCCACCCAGCCGACCACGACTACCACCGATCCCAGCACCAGCGACCTGGGTGACCTCGGTCTCTCTTCCACCGATAGTGGAACCTCCACCGAGGACGAATCAACGATCGACAAGGTCGGCAACTTCGTCTCGGACAACGCCGCCTGGTTCATCATCGGGATCGTCGTACTGGCGGCCATCATCGCCGGGATCCTGATCATGCGAGCTCGCCGGCGGGGGAAGTCCGAGGTCCCGGTAGCGGCTGCGGCCGCCGGAACTGCCGCGGTCACCAAACCACCCACCGCCTCGGAGATGAGGCGACGCAAGCGGGCCGCGATGCAACGCGCCAGGGAAGAGGAACGGCTCAGGAGAAAGTCGGGCGGCACAGCTGCCCCCGCCCCTGCCGTCCCGCCAGTAGACCCCGTCGCCGCCGAGAAGGAGGCAGCGAGAAGGGGTTCCGTCCCGGCGCCGCCGACCGCCCAGACTCCGGCTCCTGCCGGATCGGCCGGGGAGGCAGTGACCGAGGTCACCGCCCCGGGGGAGGGCGTACCGGCTGCCGGAGTGGCAGCTGCAGCCGGCATCGCAGCTGCCACCGGCGCCGATGCCGAGCAGAGGCTCAGGGAAAAGGTTGCCGAGATCAAGGCAAGCCAGGAGGCAGGGGCCGGGCTGACTTCCGAGCCGGTCGGCCCCCAGAGCATCCAGCCGCCCGTTCCCGGCGAGGAAGTGCCGCCACTCAGTGGCGGTCTTGCCGCCGCCGAGCGCAGACTGAGGGCCGACGGCCAGGCTCGGGAGAAGAAGCTCCAGGATGCCGAAGAGCGACTGCGCTCAGTCGAGCGAAAGGCCGAGGATGCCGAGCGTCGCGCAGCCTTTGCCGAGCACCTCGCGGAGTTGAAGATCGAGGAGGGCGAGCGTGAGCGTCGCCTGCAGGATGTCCTGGATGGCATCGGGGAGGCCGAGCGAAGGGCCGAAGAGGCCGAGCGAAGGGCCGAAGAGGCCGAAAGGCGAGCGGCCGCAGCCCTCGAGCAGGCCACCCCGCCCGCCAGTCCCGCTCCTCCGGAGACAGGCCAGGAGGGTCTGGAGTCCGAGCCGACAGGCGAAAACGCCCCGGACCAGACAGGTTCGGCGCCTGTCGATGCCCCGGCATCGTCACCGGCACCGGGATCATCGAGCGGGCAGATCGACCTGAACCTGGCTTCGTTCGAGGAGCTGAGGGAGGCCGATCTCTCGGTCACCCAGGCGACTCGGGTACTGGCTTACCGGGAGCGATTCGGTGGCTACGAGTCGGTCGATGACCTGGCCAGGGTCCCGGGATTCTCCGAGGAACTGGTCACCGGCCTGCGGGTCCGGTTCAAGGTCTAGGTAGCGAGCGGCCTTCTACAGGTCGAGGAATCGGCCATCGGGTCCGAGGTTGACCACGGTCGTGCCGTTCTCCTCGGACTCCATCCCCCAGGCCTCGTGGATGTGCCCGCACACCACCAGCCGGGGCGATTTCTGCTTGATCGCCTCGAGGATGGCAGTGCTGCCGAGGTGAACGCCTTCGGCCGTGACGTCGCAGTGTCCCTGCGGAGGTGAGTGAACCACCAGTATCGCCCCTTCGGGCAGGGCTTCGAGCAGCGCTGCCGCCTCCTGCTCGTCCAGGTCATAGCTCCACGACCACGGTGTAACGGGTATCCCGCCGCCCAGGCCGAAGAAGGTGGTGCCGTCGAACTCGACGTCCTCCCCGTGCAGGACCGTAGCTGAAGGCCACAGCCTTGCAGCCGCCTCACGGAGGTCCTCGAGACGCTCGTTGTTGCCGGCCACCAGTACCGCGGGACACTCGATCCCGGAGAGGGCGCCGATCATCTCGTCGAGGCCCTCATGGACCGACCCGAAGTCCCCGGCACCGATCACCAGATCGGCCTCGGATGACATTTCGACCAGCCGGGCTGCCTGTTCGAGGTCCCGGTGGATGTCGCTGAAGGCCAGTATTCGCACCCCCTGACTGTAGAACAAGGTGCGCCGGCGATGCCGCCAAGCGGCCAACCCTTGGCCGCTCAACCAGGGTCCCGTACAATGGTGGGGCATCATCCACCGGGGACGACAGGCTTCGACGCGGTCGGAACGTGTGGAGGGTTGCAGGTCGAGGACGCCGATGGCCTCGTAAAAAATCGGCAAAAACCAATACGTGCGGACCATGAGTTCGCCCTCGCTGCTTAGTTAGAAGCTAAGCGATGAGAGTCGGTCCTCCCTCGGCCCGTGGGGAGGGGAGCCGGCTTCAGAAACGGGCTAGCCCAGGAGGACCGTCCCGGCCTCCGGGGGACATTTTTCGGGACTTGGCTCCCCGCAGTGCCCGCCGGTGCGGACCCCGGGGAGCGAGAACAAAGCACCGGCTAAGCCTGTAGAAGCTCTTCATACGCGGCCACGGACGCGGGTTCGATTCCCGCCGTCTCCATCCGCAGGACTCGAAGAGCGGGCGCCCCGGACGGGGCGCCCGTTGTATTTTTGGGGCGTGGGGTCTAGTCCAAAGGGTCTCGTGGCGCCGATCGCCGTCGCCGTTCTGTTCGTCGCGACGCTGATCGGGCTGGCCATCTACATCCCGGAAGCCTCGGACAAGAGTCTCTTCATCTGGGTGGGAACCGTCCCGACCCTTCTTTTCCACGTCGGGATGTTCCTCTTCTGGGCCATTTTTGCCCTGATCGTCTGGTGGATCGCCGAGCGCTCTCTCGTATCCGAGACCAGGGACAGGAGCCAGGAGACCGTCTACCGGCTCCTCCTCGTGGTTTCGTCCTTCTTCGTCTTCCTCCTGGGTTTCGTCGTCTCGCAGGAGTGGAACAACGTCAATGAGGTTCGGCGGGACGTCTCGACCGGCGCGGCCGCGATAGATACGGCCACCTACAAGGCCGAGGCACTTCCGCCGGCCGAGCGCTCGAAGGTCCAGAACGCTCTTTCAGACCTCAGCCGCTCGATCGCCTGTGAGGACCTTCCCGCGATCCGGGAGACCGGCTGGGGCACCCAGCAGACGGTGATCGCGCTGAGGAATGCCTTTCTGGCCGTCTCCGGACTCCCTCCCTCAGTTCGAAAGGACTCGATCTTCGAGGACCTGCTCGACGAGGTCGGGCATGTGTCGGAATCGCGGCGCCTGATCCTTGCCGGCGCCTCCAGCGGGCTGCCCGGAGTCGTCCGGATAGTGATCTTCATCGTCGCCGGCCTGCTTATAACGCTGTTCATCATCCAGTCGACGAAGAGCCGCAAGGCCCACAGGGCGATGATCGTGGGATTGGTACTGCTGGTCAGCGTCGGGACCGGGATGGTCATCTCCCTCGCACGCCCCTTTGGCGGCTCCGCCACGGTTGAAGTGGACTTCGACCGGGCTTCGATGCAGGGCAACAGCGACTGCAGCGCCCCGGAGACCTGAGCGGCCTCGAGATACTCAGGCGAGCTGCCAGGTGACCAGGGTCACCGTGATCAGAAGGGTAATTGTCAGGGGCATGCCCGCCTTGATCAGGTCGCCGAAGCGATAGCCCCCCGGGCCGTAGACCATCATGTTGGTCTGGTAGCCGACGGCCGTGAGGAAGGATGAAGAGGCCATCACGGCGATCATCAAGACCATGATCCGGGGGTCCAATCCGGCCTCGGCCGCCACCGCGATCGTGATCGGGTAGAGGACGACGACCGCTGCGTTGTTCGAGGCCAGCTCGGTCAGGATCGTCATTGCCAGGGCCAGGCCAAAGATGATCCCCAGGTTCCCCCAGCCACCGAACAGGTCGACCAGGCCCTTCGAGACGGTCTCGGCCAGTCCGGAGGCCTCAATCGCAGCCCCGACACCGAAGGAGGCTGCGATCAGGAGGATGACCCCGAAGTCGATCGCCTCCACGGCCTCGGAGACGCTGACCGTCTTGGAGGCGATCAGGAGCCCTGCCGCGATCAGCGAGAGCTCGAGTATCGAGAGCACCTCGAAGGCCGCGAGGGTGATCACCGCTACCGCCAGCAGACCGACAATCGGGGCCCTTCGCGTGGCCGACGGTGGTGGCCCTCCTATCCTCAGCACGACGAGGAAGTCCTTCGCCCGCCTGGAACGCAGGCGGAAGTCCGGGCCGGCGAGCAGGAGAAGGGTGTCCCCGGCCTCGAGGGTGACCTTCCCCAACTGGCGGTCGATCCGCTTCCCCGACCTCCGGATTGCCACGACCGCCGCCTGGTAGCGGGTGCGGAACTCGGCGTCGGCGAGGTTTTGCCCGACCAGTCGGGAGTCCGGTCCGACGACCGCCTCGTAGAAGGTGTGCTCGGGGCTGTCCACCTCGAGCAAGTGTTCCGATTCCGCCGACTCCATCCCCTTGGTCGATCGCTGGAAATCGACGACCTGGTCGGACTCGCCGACGAAGGTGAGCCGGTCACCCCCCCTGAGGACCCGGCTCGGTGAGACGGCCGGGAACATCTGGCCGTCGCGTTCGATCTCGACCAGGTAGATCCCCTTGAGGTTTCGTAGTCCGGCCTCGGCGACGGTCATGCCATCCAGGGGGCCGTCGGCAACGACCTTCATCTGGGCCGCGAATTCGTTGAGGTCCTCGGTGAACTCCTCGAGAGCGTCCTTTCGATCGGGAAGCATCCTGACCACCACGAAGATCAGGACGATCATTCCGGCGATTGCGGGCAGGAGGCTGACCTGGGTTATCTCGAACAGTCCGATCGGCGCTTCGCCGCTCTCCTGGAGGAGGCCGGAGGCGGTGAGGTTGGTCGAAGTTCCGATCACGGTCAGGATCCCGCCGAGGATCGCTGCGTAGGAGACCGGCAGGAGAAGCTTGGAGGGCGAGATTCCGCGGCGGTTGCACCAGGTGGTCACCTGCCCGATCAGCATGGCGACGAGAGGGGTGTTGTTGATGAAGGCCGAGATACCGGCAGTCGGTATCAGGAGCCGGGCCGTCGAGGTCGCGCTCAGTCGATCGCCCCGTCCCAACAGCCGGTTGACCAGCGGGCCCATCATCCCGGTCTTGTCACCGGCGAAGGCCAGGACGTAGAGGGCCGCCACCGTCCAGGGAGCAGCATTGGCGAACCCCGACAGGGCGGCAGCTTCGTCGATCACCCCGACCACCAGAAGGAAGATCGTTGCGCTGAGGACAGCAGCGGCAGGGGGAATCCGTTCCGAGGCGAGCGCCGCGAACATCACGACTACGGTTGCTGCCGTTATCCAGGCGTCTGGGCTCATCGAGGGCGGTTCGGTCGGGCGAGTGGGGTGGCCCCGGTTATCCGGGATCGCGGCAGGGTAGCGCAGTCAGGCCCATTTGGTTACTAACTTGCCTGATTTAGTCAAGAATGTTTCACAGCGCCGGATTCAGGCATGACGCCTGGCCGCTCCCCAGCTTGCTCGGGGAGAGGTCCAGGCTGTCGCGAGGTGGCTCGGTCGGAGCTAGCGCGTCGGGGGTGCCGGCATCTGGTCGATGTAGCCGGCGCCCCTGTTTCGGAGATTGGTGACCAGTGAAAACTGGTTGCTCCTCAGCTGCTTCGCGGACCTAATGTCCCGTCGGTAGGTCTCACGCCAGTCGGTCTTGATCCGCCTGACGATGCTCTTGTAGAAGCGCTTGGTTGAAGCTATCCGCGACGCGAAGCTGTTGTTGATCCGGTCCACTCGGCGCTGGTAGGCCCGGGCAGCCTGGTTTATCTGGTTGTTTCGGGCCGCCTTGAGCTTCCGGATCTTGGGGCCGATCGCCTCGATCTTGGCTACCAGGACTTCCCGCTTCAACGGGTTGGTGGTCCTGTTCAGCTTGGCCCGCAGGATGCGCTTCTTCCTCACCTTCGAGTCGATGCTGCCTGAGTAGTAGGCGTTGGCACTGTTGACCTTGGCCTGGTAGGTGGCCCTGGCGTCATTGATCCGCTGGCCCTTTTCACTGTTCAACTGGGCGACCCGCCGCTTCTGGGTCTGCCTGGTCCGCTTGATCTGGCGACGCTCGGCGCGATCGTCCCTGCTCTTGATCCGGGCGAGCCGCCGGTTGTAGATCTTCTTGACCTTCCCGTTCGCCTTGAGCCGGCGGTTGGAGAGGTTGTTCCGGTAAGTCTCCTTCTGGCTCGAGGAGGCGGGCGTCGCCTTCTTGCCCTTGAGGAAATCCACGTAGGAGAGCAGCGAGCGGTACTCGGCCGTCTTCTTGATGCCCGGGATCGGGCTCTTGGCGCTGGCCGGCCCGGCCACGCCGAACACGGCCACGAGGAGAAGGGATACGGATGCGAACAGCTTCACTTTGGTCGTCATGAGATTGATTCTAGAGCAGGAAGCCGGACAGCCTCAGGCCTCGCCCATCTCGATTCCCTGCTCGGCCCTGATGATGTGCATCACGGCGTTGATCAGGGCCAGGTGGGTGAAGGCCTGGGGGAAGTTGCCGAGGTGTCGTCCCGACCTCGGGTCGAGTTCCTCGGCGTAGAGCTGGAGCG
>JBBAUQ010000021.1:0-15675 GCA_040398125.1 Solirubrobacterales bacterium
GGCGACCCTGGGGCGCTCGTCCGAGGCCGAGATCAGCTTCCCCGATCGTTACGCATCGGGCATACATGCGAGGGTCTACCCTCGGGGTGGTCGCTACTTCATCGAGGACATGAACTCAACCAACGGAACGCTCCTGAATGGCGCCCAGGTGGTCGGGGAAACGGAGCTCGCTGACGGCTGGGTGGTCCAGATCGGTGACACGTCATTCCGGTTCGAGGCCGACGGGAGTCCGGCATGATGCGTTCCCGGTACCCGGCCCGCCGGCAAGCTCGGATGGTGGATCTTTGATCCGGGTAGCTCGCCACTCGGAGAAGACGGACACCGGTCGCCAGCGACGGGCCAACGAGGACTCCCTGCTCGCCCGGGCGCCCCTGTTCATCGTGGCCGACGGCATGGGTGGGGCCCGGGCCGGCGAGGTCGCGTCCCAGACGGCCGTAAGGGCATTCGACCAGGGCCTTCCCGCGGGAGCGCCCGAGGAAACCCTTCCGGCGATGATCCAGATGGCGAACAGGGTGATCCATCGGCAGTCCTTCGAGGATCCCGACCTGGCCGGGATGGGCACGACCATGACCGCTGCCCTGGTCGATGCCGAGGACGAGCGTGTGGTGATCGGACACGTCGGCGATTCGCGGGCCTACCGGATCCGGGACGGGATCATCCAGCGCCTGACCCGGGATCACTCCCTGGTCGAGGAGATGCGCCGGAGGGGCCAGATCACCCAGTCCGAGGCCGAGGACCATCCCCAGCGCTCGATCATCACCAGGGCCCTCGGGCCCGAGGCAGAGGTCGACGTCGACGTCCAGTCGGTGCCGGCCGAACCGGGGGACCTCTTCCTGCTCTGCTCGGACGGCCTGACCTCGATGCTCGAGGACGAGACCATCCGCGACACGATCGTCGGCGCCGATTCACTGCAGGGCGCCGTCACCCAGCTGGTCGAGGAGGCCAATTTCGCCGGCGGTCGGGACAACATCACCGTCCTGCTGCTGCAGGTCGAGGATCCGGCTTCACCGCTGCCGACCGAGGGCGTGCCGGTCGGCCGACCGCGACGGATCGGCCGGGCGGCTGCCGGGGAGCGCCAGCCCCGATCTGCCGGTCGCCGGGCTGCCCTCGCCGCCTTCGCCGTCATCCTGCTCATCGGATTGGTCGGGGTCGGCGGCTGGTTCGCCAGTCGCGAGGTCTGGTTCGTCAGTACCGACACCGCGGGCAGGGTTGCCCTCTACCGAGGCCTCCCTTATGAACTTCCCTTCGGTGTCTCGGCCTACGAGCTTCGGTACTCGACCCCGGTCAGCACGGATGAGCTGCCTCCCGGAAGGCGCAAGGTGGTCTCCGAACAGCAGCTCCGCTCACGCGAGGACGCGACCGACCTGATCGTCGACCTGGAGGAAAGCCAAGGGATCAAGGGCGGACCTTGATTCGCTCCCGTGATCGAAACATCGAGCTGGTGGCTCTGCTGCCGGTAGCCGTCCTCGTGACGATCGGTTTCGCCGCGGTGTTCGCCCAGGACAACAACGTCCTGAGTGACTTCAGCCTTTCCTACGGCCTCTACTTCCTCGCCCTCTGCCTCGCTGCCCACCTGTTCATCAGGGTCCGGCTCCCCGATGCCGATCCCTTCCTGTTCCCGCTGATGGCCCTGCTGATCGCCATCGGCCTGATCATGATCTACAGGCTGGATGCCGACATCTCCCGAGACCTGGCGCGTGACCAGGGCAACTGGTTCGTGATCGGCCTCGCCTTCTTCGCTGCCCTCATCCTGCTGCTCAGGGATTACTCGGTCCTCGAGCGGTACCGCTACACGATCGCCCTGATCGGGATCATCCTGCTGATCGCCCCGCGGCTCCCCCTGCTCGGTGAGCAGGTCAACGGGGCCTACCTCGCGGTGCGGCTCGGTCCGATCGGTTTCCAGCCCGGTGAGTTGGCCAAGATCTGCATCGTCATCTTCCTCGCCAGTTATCTGCGGGAGCATCGGGAGCTCCTGGTCGTCGGCGCCCGTCGGTTCCTGGGAGTCACGATTCCCCCGCTGAAGCATTTCGGACCGCTGCTCGTGGTCTGGGGTGCGGCGATGCTCCTGCTGATCTTCATCCGGGACCTCGGCGCCTCCTTCATGTTCTTCGCCGCCTTCCTGGCCTTGATCTACGTCGCTACCGGAAGGCTCTCCTACGTGCTCGTCGGGATTGCGCTGTTTCTCCTGGGGGCCTGGGTGATCTACAGCACGGTCGGTCACGTGACCGACCGGATCGATATCTGGCTGGACCCCTACCGCGACCCCGACGGGGCCGGTTTCCAGGTGCTCCAGTCCCTGTTCGCCCAGGCCGACGGCGGGGTGCTGGGCGAGGGTTTCGCCCGTTCGCTGGTCGTGATCCCCGGCGGTGATACCCCGATACTGCCGGCCGCCCACACCGACCTGATCTACACCCTGATCGTCAGCGAGCTCGGCCTGGCCGGCGGTGTCGCGGTCCTCTCGATCTACCTGCTCTTCGCTGCTCGCGGGTTCAAGGTCGCCCTGATGGCCAATGACGGCTTCTCCAAGCTCCTGGCGACTGGCCTGACGGCGATCTTCGCCTTCCAGGCCTTCGTGATCATCGGTGGGGTGATCAGGGTCATCCCGTTGACCGGGGTGACCCTTCCCCTGATCTCCTACGGGGGCAGCTCGATCGTCGCCAACTTCATCCTCCTCGGCCTCCTCCTCATGATCTCGGACCGGGCCCGCCGTGAGGCCCGTGAAGGTGTGGTGGCCAGGTGAACCGACGGATCATCAAGGTCTACGGGTTCCTGATCGCCTGTTTCCTGGTGCTGGCCGGTTTCACCGCCTACTGGTCGGTCATCGACGCCGACTCGCTCAAGGCCGAGAAGGACAATCGCCGGCCCCTTCTGGCGGCCCAGAAGGTGAAGCGGGGCACGATCCGGGCTGCCGACGGCACGGTGATCGCCAGGTCGCTCCCGGTCGGCACCGGTGAGTCACGGAAGTTCGTCCGCGAGTACCCGCTGAGTTCCCTGTTCGGGCACCCGGTCGGCTACAGCTTCGTCGAGGAGGGAAACTCGGAGTTCGAGCGGTACCACAACGAGACCCTGATCGGGGAGAGATTCCGCGTGTCCTCGGTGATCGATGAGCTGACCGGCAGACGCCCGGTGGGTGACGACATCAGCACCAGCCTTGACGTTGAGGCCCAGCAGGTCGCCCAGGATGCCCTTGCCGGCCAGCCCGGTGCGGTGGTCGCGATAGAGCCGAAGACCGGCAAGGTACGGGTCGCGGCAGCCCTGCCGTCCTACGACCCCAACTTCGTACCGGGGAACCTCTCCGAGCTGAACACCGACCCGGCCTCTCCCTTGCTGGACCGGGCGACCCAGGGCCAGTACCCGCCCGGCTCGACCTTCAAAGTGGTCACCGCCGCCGCGGCCCTCGACAGCGGTGCGATCAGTCCCGAAACCCTGATCGATTCACCGTCCAGCCTGACCATCCAGGGCCAGCCCCTGGCCAACTTCGGTGGCTCGGACTTCGGTGAGATCGACGTCCGCACGGCCTTGACCAGCTCGGTCAACACGTTCTTCGCCCAGCTCGGTGAGCAGGTCGGTCAGGAGACCCTCTACGAGTACATGGACCGGTTCGGCTTCAACGCCAAGCCGGACATCGACCTGCCGCGGGATGAGCTCTCGGTCAGCGGGGTCTTCGAAGGTGGCGAACTGCTGAATTCCGGGGACGCGGTCGACGTTGCCCGGATCGCGATCGGCCAGGAGCGCCTCCTGGTGACTCCGCTCCAGATGGCCGAGGTCGCTGCAGCGATCGCCAATCGCGGGGTGTTGATGAAGCCCCGGATCTGGGCCGGGGTACGTGACCAGGAGGGCCGCTCGGTCAGCCGGATGGAGCCCGAGGCGCAGTCCAGGGTCATCTCGGCCCGAAGCGCCGCCCAGTTGACCGATGCGATGGAGGCCGTGGTCAACGAGGGGACCGGAACGGCCGCTGCGCTCTCCGGTATCCCGGTTGCCGGGAAGACCGGAACGGCCGAGGTACCGGACCGGGCCGAGTGCGAGGGCCTGCCGAATCAGGCCTGGTTCATAGGTTTCGCCCCGGCCGACGACCCCGAGGTGGCCGTCGCTGCGACAGTCGAATGCACGGCCGGTCAGGGCGGTACCGTAGCCGCACCGATAGCTGCTGCCGTGATGCGGTCATTGACCGATTGAGACCGAGGCTGATCCGTTGAGAATCGAAGAGGGAACCCTGGTGGACGGTCGTTACCGGGTCCGGTCTCTGATCGGCTCCGGGGGGATGGCCGATGTCTGGTTGGCCGATGACCTGGAGCTTTCCCGGAAGGTCGCCCTCAAGGTCCTCCACGCCCAGTTCGCCCGGGACCCGCAGTTCGTCGAGCGGTTTCGTCGCGAGGCCGAGGCTGCCGCCAAACTCCAGCAGGTCAACATCGTTTCGATCTATGACCGTGGGCAGGTGGACGGCACCTACTACATCGCCATGGCGTACCTGGACGGGAGGACCCTCCGGGAGCTGATCAACACCGGCCTCACCGTGGACCAGTCCGTCTCGATCGTCAGGCAGATCCTCGAGGCGGCCGGCTTTGCCCACCGACATGGCGTCATCCACCGTGACCTGAAGCCGACCAACGTGATCGTCGATGACAGCGGCCTGGCCACGGTCACCGACTTCGGCATCGCCCGGGCCGGACAGGATGAGATCACGGAAACCGGGCTGGTTATGGGAACGGCTAACTACCTCTCGCCCGAGCAGGCCCAGGCCGAGCCGGTCGGGCCGAGCTCGGACGTCTACTCGGTCGGGGTGATCCTCTACGAGTGTCTGACCGGCCGGACGCCCTTCCGCGGTGATACGGCCGTGGCCGTGGCCCTTAAGCAGATGTCGGAGCTGCCCGAGGCCCCCAGCATCTTCAACCCGGCCGTCTCGCCGGCGCTCGAGCGGGTCGTGATGACCGCCCTGATGCGTGACCCGGCCGATCGTTATCAGGATGCCGAGAGCTTCATCGCCGCCCTCGATGAAGCAGAGCGGGATCCGACCGGGGGCAGTCCGGCTCCCGAGCGACGGTGGGGGATGTGGATCCTCGGAGGCCTGGTGGCCCTGCTGGTCTTCCTGGTGATCCTCGGGCTCTTGCTCGAGCGGCAGGTCGACGTCCCCGAGGTCGTCGGCAAGGATCAGGACACGGCGATCGAGCAGCTCAACCGCTCCGGATTCGAGGTCGGCGAGATCAAGCGCAAGGAGAGCCAGCGAAAGGCCAACGTGGTCCTCGCCCAGGACCCGCGGGGCCAGTCCGGCCGCGACTGCCTGGTCCTCGGGTACTTCTGCTCCAACCCCGATGTGAACCTGACGATCAGTGGCGGTCCCGGCCAGGTCGAGATCCCGGACGTAGCCGGCCTGCCGGCCGACGAGGCCGAACGCCAGCTGGAAGATGACGGCCTCGAGGTCGTGACCGAGAGCCAGCCTTCGGATGAGCAGGATGAGGGCCTGGCAATCGGTACGGACCCGGCAGCGGGCGAGAGCGTCAGGAGCGGCTCCCAGGTGACCCTGCTGGTCTCTTCCGGGCAGGCCCAGGTAGCCGTACCGGCAGTCGTCGGCCTGACCGAGGAGGCCGCCCGGCAGAGGCTTTCGGCGAGGGGACTGACCATCGATTCGTCAGAGGTCGAGAGTGACCGGCCTGCCGGCGAGGTGGTCAGCCAGTCCCCTGACGCCGGAGAGAAGGTCGATCCCGGTAGCAGCGTCAAGGTCTCGGTTTCCTCCGGGGAGGCTGCTGTACCGGTGCCCAACCTGGTCGGCCAGCTCAGATCGGAAGCCGAAAACCAGCTGGTCGGGCTGGGTCTGGTCCCCGATGTGGTCGAGAGGCCAACCGATATCGAACCCCAGGACGGCAGGGTGATCGACCAGCGCCCGATCGGCGGTCGCTCGGTCGCCAGTGGCTCGACGGTCAGGCTGGTAGTCGGGGTCTACCAACCATGAACGATCGACCAAAGCCGGTAGTAGCGGTGATCAAGGGTGGCCGCTCGAGCGAGCACGACATCTCCCTGCTCTCGGGTGAGGCTGTAGCCGCGGCACTGGCCGAGGCAGGTTTCGGGGTCGAAGTGATCGAGATCGGGCTCGACGGGCGGTGGCTGAAGGACGGGGAAGAGATGAGGCTCGACCCCGGTGCCGGCCTTCCCGGGATCGACGTCGCATTCCCGGTCCTTCACGGTCCCTTCGGTGAGGACGGGGCTACCCAGGGTGTGCTCGAGACCGTCGGCGTCCCGTATGTCGGCTCGGACGTGCTCGGCTCGGCCGTCTGCATGGACAAGCTCACCCTCAAGCGGGTCTGCCTGTCCCAGGGGATAGCCCAGGTCGACTTCGTCGAGGCCGGAACCGAGGGCTGGCGGGATCGCGCCCTGTCCCTCGGTCTGCCCCTCTGGGTGAAGCCTTCCCGGCTCGGCTCCAGCGTGGGCATTTCGAGGGTGGAGTCGCCTGACCAGCTGGACGGGGCGGTGGCCGCTGCCGCTGACCATGACCCGAGGGTGATCATCGAGGCCAACTGCGAGGGGCGGGAGATCGAGTGCTCGGTCCTCGGCAATGAGGATCCCGAGGCATCGGTGGCCGGCGAGATCGTCACCCGAGGCGAGTGGTACGACTTCGAGTCGAAGTACTCCGAGGGTGGGATGGAGCTGTCGGTACCGGCCGAGCTGCCAGAAGAGGTGGCGACCGAGCTCCGGGAGCTGGCGGTCCAGGTATTCCGTCTTGCCGGCTGCTCGGGAATGGCCCGCTGTGACTTCTTCGTCACCGGGGATGGATCCGTGCTGCTCAACGAGGTGAACACGATTCCCGGGTTCACTGCGATGTCAGTCTACGCCCGCCTCTGGGAGGCCTCCGGGATCAGTTATCCCGAGCTCTGCCGACGGCTGGTCGAGCTGGCCTTCGACCACTACCGCGAGAATCGTCGCCACTCTTTCTGATCAGTGGGGCGGCCAGCGGCCGCCCCGTTTCAGCGGAAGATCCTGACGTTCGAGATCGCCGCCCCGTAGCCGGTCTTCAGGTCGGCCGGCTCGGTTGCCCAGAGCAGGTAGTAGCGGTATCGGCGGGGCTGGATCAGCTTGATGTTCTGGGGGTTCTGGATATCGGAGTTCCCTCCCAGGAGGGTCCAGTCATCGAGTGACTCGGGCGGACCCTCGGTTGCCCCGTAGACCTCCATGGTCCAACCCGTGTTCGGGGTCTCGACCTGTATCGAACGGGCCTTGATCGGCTCACCTACATCGACGATCAGCCCGACCCCGTCCTTGCCGAAACTCGGGGTCTGGTAGGTCTCGGTCGTCCAGGCCGAGCCGCTCGTGTCGGCGTCATAGGCGAACCCGGTTTCCTCGGGGTGCTCCCCGTCACCGCCGATCGGGTCGAAGTCGACTGCCCCGACGATCTCGACCTCATTGGCGTCGGTGCCCGAGCCAGCTCCACCGCCACCGACCGGAGCCGAACCCTGGGAGATGAAGTAGGCCGTCCCGGCGGCGAACAGCATCGCCCCGACCAGGAGGATGATCGCCGGCCACGGACGGGGGCGGTCCTTGGTCAGCTGTCGACGGGGGGGCGGCACGGCATCGAGGACAGAAGTGGCCTCTCCCGAGGTGCCCCCGGCCCTGATCGCCTCGACCTCGAGGGCAGCCTGCAGGTCATCAGTCATCTGGTCGACCGTCTGGTACCGCTCCTCGGGTGACTTGGCAGTCGAGTTCTCGACGACCTTGGCCGTGGCCGAGGAGATGTCTGGACGGACGACCTGGACGTCGGGCAGTTCCTCGCCGATGTGTTTCATCGCCACGCCGACCTGGTTCTCGGCCTCGAAGGGCACGTCCCCGGTGAGCATCTCGTAGAGCACCACTCCCAGCGAGTAGATGTCCGAGCGGGTGTCGACGGCCTGGCCCATGGCCTGTTCAGGGGCGACGTAGTCGGTCGTCCCGACCACCTTCCCTTCGGCCGTGACGCCCTTCTCGTTCAGCTGCCGCGATATCCCGAAGTCGGTCAACTTGGCCTGACCGGTGGCATCGATCAGGACGTTCTGCGGCTTGACGTCACGGTGGACCATCTCACGCTGGTGGGCGGCCTCGAGTGCCTGCCCGATCTCGACTGCGTAGGCCAGGGCCTCGGTCGCGTCCAGGGCTCCCACCCGGGCGATGCGCTGCTTCAAAGTCTCGCCCTCGACGTACTCGAAGACGATGTAGGGACGGCCCTCATGTTCGCCGGCGTCGATCACCGCAACGACGTTGGGGTTGTCCGAGAGTTTCGCGACAGCCCGGGACTCCTGGTTGAAGCGCTCGAGCTGGTCGGGTTCGTCCGAGATCCCGGCATGCATCAACTTGACTGCCACGGGTCGATCGAGCACTTCGTCCCGGGCAAGGAAGACGGTCGACATCCCGCCACTGCCCAGTTTGGCCTCGAGTCGGTAACGGCCGTTCAGCACCGCTCCGATCATCTGGGCGCTGGTCGGCAGGCTTGTCACGGCCGCAGGGGGTGGACCATCTCGCTGTCCCTGCCGGACATCGGTGGCCTCAGGCTTCTAGGTTGACCGGAAACATCGATTTTGGAGCCTATACGGCCAAGTGGGCCGATCGGCAGCCCCGACCGGTGGGCAAGGGGCCATTCGCCGCCCCTGATGACTCACCCTTCGCGTCGGACCACTCCCTCGCCCTCGACGACCGAACCGATCACCCGGGCTTCGGGGTAGTGCTCCCGCAGCACTTCGAGTGCCACGGGTTCATCATCGGCCGCCACCACGCAGCAGAACCCGCAGCCCATGTTGAAGACCTCGTACATCTCCTCATCGCTCACCGAAGCCCTTTCCTGGATCAGCGCGAAGATCGGCTGCGGCTCGAGGGGGTCGGTGATCAGGTAGTCGACCCCGGTAGCCCTCAGTCGCAAGAGGTTCGCGAGGCCGCCCGAGGTGATGTGGGCCAGTCCGGTAACGGTGGCCGGTGAATCGAGCAGATCGAGCACTGCCTTGACGTAGATCTCGGTCGGCTCCAGCAGGACTTGACCGAGCGACTCCTCACCGAGCGCTTCATCCATGGGCAGGCCGTCGATGGCCGAACGGGCCAGGGTGTAGCCGTTGGAGTGGATTCCGGATGACGGGAGTCCGATCACCACGTCCCCGGGGCGGACCGCGGAGCCGTCGATTATCGAGTCGAGCCGGACCGTTCCGAAGCAGGTACCGGCGATGTCGAATCCCCTGATCATCGCGCCGAGTTGGGCCAGTTCACCGCCCGGGATCTCGATTCCCGCCAGCTCGGCGCCCCGGGCAAGCCCCTGCCCGATCTGTTCGCACTGGTCGGGATCGGCCACCTCGACCGCGAGGTAGTCGAGCATCGCCATCGGCCGGGCACCAACGCAGATCACGTCGTTGACGTTCATCGCGATGCAGTCGATCCCGATCGTGTCGTAGCGGCCCATCGCCTCGGCCACCAGGAGTTTCGTCCCGACCCCGTCGGTGGACATCGCGATCCCGGTCTGGTCATCCAGGGCGATCACCGCGGCATAGTGGCCGGGGAGGTCAACCTGCCTCGAAGGCCGGCCGGGATCTATCCCCTTCAGTGCCCCGACCAGCCGGTCGACCGCCAGGTCGGCCTGACCCTGGCTGACGCCGGCCCGGGAGTAGGCATCACCGTTCGGCTGGCTCAACTTGCTTCTTCTCTCGGTCGGGCCACTGAGTTGCTGATTCAACCGCATCGGTCGGCTCTCGGGACGAGAGGCCGGTGAGGATCACCGTGGCGAAGGCGACCCGGTAGAGGGCATAGGGCAGGAGCGCCGAGTCGCGCTCGACCAGTTCGATCATCCGGTTGGAGACCAGGGTCGAGATGAAGGAAGTTGCAGTGCCGATCGCCAGCCAGCGGCCCTGCCGCCGGCTCAACCCGCGCCGGGCAAGCCGAACTCCCTTGAGGAGGCTGGCCCCGGCGATCACCGGGAGGGCCACCGTTCGCGACAGCCGGTTGGCATCGCGGCGGGTGAACCGGGCGAGTCTTGCGGCGGTCAGGGTCGCCCCGTTGCGGGATACGCCCGGCATCAGTGCGGCAGCCTGGGCAAGCCCGAGGCCGAGGCCGTCGAGCGGACCGGCCTCCTCGGCCCGGCGGACCTGGGGACCGGTATCGGCGAGGGCCATCGCCGCTGCCCCGAGCGCCAGGCCGGCCGCGGTCGAGAGGGGGCCGCCGAGACGGGACTCGATCTCTCGCTCGAACAGGTACCCGACCACGGCGGCCGGCACGAACGAGAGCACGAGGAAGGCAATCCTCGAGGGGTCCATGTTCCCCACCTCGAGGCGGAGCTCACTGCGTCGCAGGGCGAGCATGGCCAGAGCCGTGCCGGCATGCAGGGCAACCTCGAAACTCTTTTCGAGTTCGGGGTCGATCTCATCCCGGTCCCAGCCGAGCAGGCGCGGGAGCATGGCCAGGTGGGCCGAACTCGATACCGGCAGTAGTTCAGTCGGTCCCTGCACTGCGCCCAGGAATGCTGCCCGCCGGATGTCAGTAGGAATGGATTTCAGGAGGTGATCCTAATCCGGACTAGAATCCGGGAGCCGGATGCGCCTGCCCCGCCCACACCTGCGCCGTTACCAGCTTTGGCAGCTGGCGACCGATGGAGTACTGGTCGCCCTGGCCTTCTTCCTTGCGTTCCAGCTCAGGTTCATCGATGACCCGGGCGGTATCCCGGAGCGTTTCAGGGAGATGCTCGCGGTCTCGGTCGGTTTCGTCGTGGTCGGCAAGCTGGCCGTCTTCTTCGCCTTTGGCCTCTACCAGAAGTGGTGGCGCTTCGTCGGTGGTCGGGACGTCATCCGGATCTTCCAGGCAGTGGCGATCGCAAGCCTCCTCCTGGTCCTCTTCTTCGTGGTCGTCCAGCCCTTCCAGGCCCAGCTGCCACGCTCGGTGGTCGTTTCCGATTTCCTCTTCACCCTGGTCCTGATCGCCGGGGCCCGGATCGTCACCCGGCTGGTCAAGGAGCGCCCGGATCGCGGCAGTCGGATCGCCCGTGGGCGAGAGGTGCTCGTGGTCGGGGCCGGCTCAGGGGGTCAGATGGTGGTCCGCGAACTCAAGCTGAATCCCCATCTAGGTGAGACCGCGATCGGTTTCGTGGATGACAACGAGGGCATGAAGGGGATGCGGATCCAGGGCATCTCGGTGCTCGGCACCACTGATGAGATCGAGGTGATCCTCGATGAGACCGAGCCCGACGAGGTGGTGATCGCGATTCCGTCTGCACCTGGCACCCTCAGGGGGAAGGTCGTGGCCGCCTGTCGCGATCGCCAGATCCGGGTGCGGACCCTGCCGACCGTGTTCGAACTCCTCCGTGGCGGGGTCCAGTTGAGCCAGCAGCTCCGTGAGGTCCGGGTCGAGGATGTCCTCGGACGTGAGCCTGTCGTGGTCGAGCTGCAGCGGGTCGGGGCCTACCTGGAGGACCAGGTCGTCCTGGTGACCGGTGCCGGCGGCTCGATCGGTTCCGAGCTCTGTCGGCAGATCGCCCAGGTGAATCCCCGTCTGCTCGTCATGGTGGACCACGCCGAGGACAACCTGTTCGAGATCGAGCGCGAAATGGTCTCCGAGCGCCACTTCTCACGGATCGAGGCCGTCCTGGCCGACTGCAAGGAGACCGACCGGATGTTCGAGGTCATGCAGAGGTTTCGCCCGGCCGTCGTGTTCCATGCGGCCGCCTACAAACATGTCCCGCTGATGGAGTCGAATCCGCTCGAGGCCGTCAGGAACAACGCGATCGCCACCAGGATCACCGCCAACACCGCCGCGGCATCCGGGGTCGAGCGTTTCGTCCTGGTCTCGACCGACAAGGCGGTCGCTCCCAAGACCGTGATGGGCGCCTCCAAGGCCCTGGCCGAGTGGTCGATCGTGTCGGCAGCGGCAAGGCATGTCGAGACCGGCTTCGCCAGCGTGAGGTTCGGCAATGTGCTCGGCTCCTCCGGGAGCGTCGTACCGATCTTCCGTCGCCAGATCGAACAGGGCGGTCCGTTGACTGTCACCCATCCCGAGATGACCAGGTTCTTCATGACCATTCCCGAGGCCGTCCAGTTGATCATCAGGGCCGGTGATACCGGGACCATGCGGGGAGACGTCTTCGTGCTCGACATGGGTGAGCCGGTCCGGATAGTCGAGCTTGCCGAGAAGATGATCCGGCTGGCCGGATATGAGCCCGAGACCGAGATCGCGATCGAGTTCGTGGGGCCGCGCCCGGGCGAGAAGATCCACGAGGAGCTCTTCGCTGAGGACGAACGGCCGCAGCAGACTGCCTCCAAGCGGATCATGAGGGCCGTGCGCCAGGAACCGGTTGATCCGGCCTGGGTCGAGGAGCTGTTCGAGAGGCTCGAGACCCTGATCCAGACCGGCGATGAAGCGGACCTGTCGGAATCACTGGTCCGCATGGTCAACCCGACCGACGAGGACGTAATCCAGTCGCTTTGAGGGGCCGGCTTCACCGCCGTGGCCGCTATCTCTAAGATTCCGGGCGTGAAGTCGGCCCAGTCCCCACTTCTGCGTTCCTGGCCCGGCAGATCGACCGGATTCGGGGCGAGAGAGACTTGAGCAGCGTGATCGAGACAGTCGGGGCCTTTGCCGGCCTTCTATCCCTGGTAGGGGTTGCCGTACTGGCTCTGCTCGTGATCAGCCAGGCCCGTGACGTGAGGCGTCTGAAGGAGTGGGCTGGCGGTGCGCCGGAACGGGATGCCGAGCTGAAGGAAGTCAGCGAAGTAGTCGCCGAGGAGCGCTCCGAGGAGCTGAGGGTGCTGGCCGACCGTGAGGAGCGACGCCTGCGTCGGGCAGGTCTGGTCGGGGACAGCTTCTGGCATCGCCTCGGCCGCTCCGGCCAGGTGATGCTCGTCGTCGCTGCCGTGATCATCATCGCCGCGATCGCGGCCTTCGCCGTTACGACCTTCTCGGGTGACGGGACAGGGGGCAACGGGTGCGGAGGCGGATCGGCCAGGGTCGGCAACGTCAAGCCGGCCAACGTCAAGGTCGGGGTCCTGAACGGGACGGGAGGGGCCGAGACCGGACTCGCCGCTTCCTACGCCGACCAGTTGAGGAAGGCCGGCTTCAAGGTGCAGGGGACCGGGGACGCGCCGACGACATTCGACGAGAGCATCGTCTTCTACCGGAAGGGCAGGGAGGCCCAGGCGCGCAGCGTCGGACGCTCGATCAAGGTGAACGAGTTCGGGTTGGTCACGAGTGACATCTCCGATCTGATCCCGGACACGACCGTCACGGTCGTCATCGGGATCGACCGGGCCAATTCTGGCGACTCCCTCGGCTAGTGGCTGACATGGAGCGACCGGGCCCGCTCGGATGGGTCGCCCCGGTGACTGTGATCGTGCTCCTCGCCTTGACCGTGGCGGCCTTCGGCCTGTCCCAACGCCTGAAACGCGAGCCCCTGTTGATCGACCGCGTCTCCTACCAGGCCGAGGGCATCCCCGAGGGAGCTCCCGACCGGACCGTGTTCACCCCGAACGGCGACTGCCGCAGGGAACGGATCGCAATCCTGTTTCGCAGTACCCGGACCGACATCGCCGACATCTCGATCGAGACCCCCGAGGGACGCACGGTCCGTGATCTGGCGAGTGATCGCTTCCTCAGGCGGTACCGCGAGTACAGCTTCAGCTGGAACGGCATCACTGCCGGCGGCAGGACAGCCCCGCCCGGGCGTTACCGGGTCCGGGTGCGCCTGCGCCAGAACGATCGCGACCTGTTGCTCCCCGGGAAGATCAGGCTCAGGAAGCCACCGCCGGGGCCCCTGACCTGTCCGGGTGGCGGGCCGCCCCGAAAGGCGGGATCTGGATGATCCTGGCCCTGTTGGCGGTAGTCATCTCCCTGCCTGTGGCCGGGATCCTGCTGCGGGAGCGCTCCTGGCAGCGCTCGGCCGCGATGGTCGCCGTCCTGGTGCTCGCCTTCGGCCTCGTCTTCATCGACCAGTGGGACTCCAGCCAGGTCGAGAGCCTCAGGGACTCCCCGGGCCTGATCGCCCTGGGGATCGGTGCCGCAGTGGCAGTCTGCCTGGCGCTCGCCGTGGCGATCGGACGGTGGCCGATCCTCTTTCCGGCGCTGGTCGTGGCGGCCCTCCCTTTCCGGGTCCCGATCGAGGTGGGTGGCGAGGAGGCAAACCTCCTCATTCCGCTATACCTGGTGATCGGTGCCGGGGCGCTCGCCTCCCTCGACCGTCAGCTGCGTTCACCGTCACGGTCGGCCGAGCACACCGGCCTTGGCGGTGTGGCAGGGTGGCTTCGGCCGCTGCTGGCCGTTTCAGTAGTTCTCTTCGCCCTGGCGATCCTCTACTCGGCCGACCGCTCCCAGGGGATCCAGAACCTCAGCTTCTTCCTGGTCCCCTTCGCCGTGCTGTTCGCCCTGTTGGGCGAGGTTCGCTGGGACCGCCGTACGCTGATCGTCGCCCTTGGCGTCCTCCTGGTCCAGGCGTTCATCTGTGCCCTGATCGGTTTCGTCGAGTACCAGACCCGCCAACTCCTCTGGAACGAGGTCGTCACCCGGTCGAACGAGTTCCACGTCTACTTCCGGGTCAACTCGCTCTTCTGGGACCCGAACATCTACGGGCGTTACCTGGCGGTGGTCATCACCATCCTCGTTGCAGTGCTGGCCTGGGTGCGTCGTCCCGGTACTGCCGCTCTCGCGGTGGCCGGGTCCCTCGTGCTCTGGCTCGCCCTGATCTCGACCTTCTCCCAGTCGAGCTTCCTGGCCCTGGTAGCCGGCCTTGCCGTCATCGCGGCCCTGGCCTTCAGCCTCCGGTACACCCTGGCGGCCCTGGCCGGCCTGGTCCTGGCCGGCATCCTCTTCCTCGCCTTTGCCGGTGGCCTGGTCAAACTCGATCCCGAACGGCTCAATCCCCAGACCGGCGGGCGGGCCGACCTGGTCAGCGGCGGCCTCGAGCTGGCCGCCAAGAGGCCGCTGTTCGGCTTCGGCTCGGGCTCCTTCTCGGTCAGCTTCCAGGAGGAGATCGCCGGTCCCGATGCCCCTGTCACCGAGTCACACACCGAGCCGATCACGGTTGCTGCCGAAGGGGGCCTGGTCGGTCTGGCCGTCTACGTTGCCCTGATCGTGTCGGCCCTGGCCATGTTCATGACCGGGTTTCGTGGCTCGATGCCCGGCCTCGGTGAGGTAGTCGACTCCGAGGCACCGGCCCGCGCCCCGCCGGCTGCGAGGGCAGCCGCAGTTGCCTCTTTCGTGGCGATCCTGGTCCACACCATCGCGTACGCCGGATTTCTCGATGACCCCGCAGTGTGGGTACTCCTGGCGGTCGGGTATAGCCTCGCTTGCCAATGTCGGGCTACCTCCGCCGCCTAGCCGGAACTGGTGCCGCCTACACGGCGGCCAGCGTCATCTCGAAGCTAATCGCGGTGGCGCTGCTGCCGCTGTACACGCGGTTCCTCACCCCTGCCGATTACGGTGCCGCCGAGGTCATGTTTGCCGCAGTGGTCGCGATGAGCATCGTGGTCAGGCTCGGTGTGATCGAGGCCCTGTTGCGTTTCTACTACCGGGCCGGGGAGGAGCCACGGGAGGTAACCAGGACCTCCTTCGCAACCCTGTTCTGGACATCGACGGCCGTCGCCCTGGTGATGATCGGACCCGGACTCAGCAGCGGCTCGCTGTTCCAACTCGACAGGACGCTGATCGACGATCCGCCATTCCCGTGGGGCACCGTCGGGATCGGTCCCGAGATCCCGAGGG
>JBBAUQ010000022.1:0-15597 GCA_040398125.1 Solirubrobacterales bacterium
CTTTTGCCCCACAGTTCATTTCCTCGGGCCTGCCGACCAGGCTTTCGGCAGTCGATTACGTCAAGGGCAAGAAGGCCAGCCGGCCCGGTGAAGTGGCGCTCGACCTCGAGGCTGCCAAGCGCGGAGGTGTGGAGATCGGGGACTCGATCAAGCTGGTCGGGGTCGGTCCGGCCCGAACTTTCGAACTGGTCGGCCTGACCCAGCTGGGCGGTACCTCCTTCGGCGGGACATCGATCGCCCAGGTAACCCTTGCGGAGGCCCAGGACCTGACTGACCGACGGGGGAGATTCGACCAGATCTCGGTCGGCGGGGACGGGTCGGTGCCCGATGAGGAGTTGAGGGACCGGGTGGCCGAGGTCCTGCCGAGCGACCTGCTGGTCGAGACCGGCGCCGAGAACGCCGACCGGCAATCGAGCGAGATCCGGGACGGCCTCAGTTTCCTCTCGATTGCCCTGTTCGCCTTTGCCGCGATATCCCTGCTGGTCGGCTCATTCGTGATCTTCAACGTCTTCTCGATCACGGTTGCGCAACGGACCCGGGAGTTCGGAATGTTGAGGACCCTCGGTTCATCACGGCGCCAGATCCTGGGGACTGTCCTCGCCGAGGGAGTGTTGATCGGCCTGCTCGCCTCCGGTCTCGGGTTGGTGGTGGGCATCGCGCTCGCCGAGGGCCTCAGTGCGCTGTTGACCGCCCTAGGGGCAGACCTCCCGGGCAAGTCGCTGATAATCGCGCCGCGGACGATCGTCGCCTCCTTCATCGTCGGTATCGGGGTCACCCTGGTCTCATCGCTGATTCCGGCCTTTCGGGCGACCCGGGTTCCGCCGATCGCCGCCCTTTCGGAGGGCGTCCTCCAGACCGGCAGGACCAGGCTGTGGATCCGGGCCCTTGCTTCGGCCGTGATGGCCGTAGTCGGGGTTGCGCTCATTTCATGGGTCCTCCTCGATGACATCGAAGGCGGTGCCGGGGCAGCCCGCATCGGGGCCGGTGCCGTGCTGCTGGTCATCTCGATATCGATATTCAGCCCACGGCTGATCCAGCCGATGGTGCGGGTGATCGGTGCGCCGGTCCGGGCCGTCGGGGGCCTGACCGGTCGGTTGGCCACCGAGAACGCCCTGCGGACCCCGGCCAGGACGGCCGTCACCGCGGCCGCGCTGATGATCGGGATAGCTCTGGTCAGCTTTGTGACGATTTTCGCTTCCGGGCTGAACAGCTCGGTCACCGACGTGATCGACCAGAACCTCGAAGGCGAGATAGTGCTGCAGGGTCCCGGTGGATTCGTGCCGATGCCGCCCAAGGCCGCCCGAACGGCGGGCCAGGTCGAGGAGGTGGAAGCAGTTTCAGGGGTCAGGTACGGCCAGGTGAAGGTAAAGGGTGCCGGCGAGCGCGCTATCTCCTCGGTAGAGCCCCGCACGGTGAACCGGGTCCTCCAGGTGGACTGGGTGCAGGGTTCGTCCCGGAAGCTCGAGGAGCTTTCCGCCGGTCGGGCCGTGATCTCGGAAGGGCTGTCGCAATCTGCCGGCCTGGCGGTCGGGGATCAGTTCCAGACCCTCTCCCAGACCGGCAAGAGGCCGCGCCTGAAGGTGACCGGGATCCTTGCCTCGGGCAACCTCGATCTACTAGGCGATGTGGTGGTCGACGAGACCTCCATGCAGCGTCAGTTCGGGGTGATCGAAGACCAGTTCGCGCTGGCGAGGGTGGCCCCCGGTTCCGATGTCGAGCAGGTGAAGGATCGGGTCGCAGCCAAGCTCGATCGAGCCGGCTTCCCGACAGTCGAGGTGCTCAACCAGGAGGAGCTCAAGGATCGCCAAAAGGAACAGATCAACGCGATCCTCGCGTTGATCTACGTCTTGCTGGCCCTCGCAGTGGTGGTCTCACTCGTCGGGATAGTCGTCACCTTGATCCTTTCCATCTACGAGCGTACGAGGGAGTTGGGGATGGTCAGGGCGATCGGGATGTCCCGTCGCCAGGTTCGCCGCATGGTCACCTATGAAGCCGTGATCACGGCAGTCCTCGGGGCGATCGCAGGCCTGATCCTCGGGGTGCTCTTCGCTTTCTTGATGGGGATACCCCTGGAGGGTGAGGGATTCGTCCTGAGTTACCCGATCGGGACCCTCGCGCTGATCCTCGTCCTCAGTGCGGTGGCAGGAGTGGTAGCGGCGATCTACCCGGCCAGGAAGGCCGCCCGGCTCGACATCCTCGAGGCGATCGCCTACGAGTAGAGGTCCTCGGGTCCCCGCCCGGTCAGCTGTCGAAGCCCAGACCGAGGCGCTGGAGGGTCTTCAGCCAGATGCCTTCCTGTCCGTCATGGCGATCGGCAGCGGCGAGCCTGTTGCGGGTCAGCTCGATCGTCGCCCAGCGAAGCGGCTCGGGCGGGAAGGGGACCGGTTGCTTGCGGACGTAATCCATCGCCAGCAGTTCGGGCTCGGTGCCGTCCAGCATGGACAGGGCCACCCGGGCCGCGAACCGGCTCGCCCCGACACCTAGGCCGGTGTGTCCAACCGCGTAGGAGACCCTTCCCGAGAGAGTCGTGCCGTAGAAGGCGAAAAAGCGCGAGCAGGTGTCGATCGCGCCTCCCCATCGGTGAGTGAACCGGATCCCCTCCAGCTGCGGAAAGGCCGTGAAGAACCTCTGTGAGAGCCCGGCAAAGCTCGTGTCCCGCTGGTAGTAGCGGTCTTCGACCCGGCCACCGTAGTGGTAGATCGCGTCGTAGCCGCCCCAGAGGATGCGACCTCCGTCGATCGGCCGGTAGTAGTGGAACCGGTTTGCCGAGTCGGAAAGACCCTGACCGCCCTGCCACCCCACTGAATCCCATTGGGTATCGGTCAGCGGTTCGGTCACCAGGACGTAGTCGAAGACCGGGATCACCCGTGACCGGATGGCCCTCACCGGACTCCGGAAGGCCGAGGTGGCAAGCAGCGCCTGCCGGCAGCGCAGGGTCCCGGCAGGGGTCTTGACGGCCACCCCGACTCCGTCTTCCACGATGTCGGTCATTTCGGTGTTCTCGTAGATCCTCACACCGAGGGCCTCGGCCGCCTCGGCCAGTCCCCGGGTCAGGGCGACCGGATTGACCGAGCACTCCCCGGACTTTTGCCAGAGGCCACCGGTGAAGAGGGGCGAATCGACCTCGGAGCGCATCTGGCCGGCATCGAGAAGCTCAGCTTCGTGTCCGAACCTGCCCAGCTCGACGGCCTTATCTGCAAGCTCAGCCAGCTGTCCATCTGTCATCGCCACTTCGATCGCTCCGGGCTGGCTGAACGAGCACTCGATGCCGAGACGCTCGATCGTCTGCCCTATCTCCTCCAGGTTGTCCAGCCCGAGCCTCTCGAGAGTGCCGACCTCGTCGGGAAACCGCGACAGCCCGTTGGCGATCCCGTGGACCAGGGAGGAAGACATGAAGCCTCCGTTCCTGCCGCTGGCACCGGATGCGATCGTTTTGCCCTCGATCAGGGCGATCGAGCGTTCGGGATACCTCTCGCTTGCCAGCAGGGCGGCCCAGAGACCGGTAAGACCACCCCCGATGATCGCCAGGTCGGCCTCGGAATCGATGGCCAGCGGAGGCCGTGGGTCGGGCCGGCTGCCGTCCAGCCAGAAGGGGATCTCGGCGGCGTCCGCATAGGCGGCCCTCTGCGCCTTCGTCGGCGGAGAGGTCGGCCATACCCCGTCGGCCACCTTCCCATAGGCGGGGTCGGACTCGGTGAGATTCGGCATGAGACGACTGTAGCCGACCTCCCGGGTCTGGTGACCTGTACGCTTGCCCGCGGATTCCGACTGGATCCCGGGCCGGGTCCGAAAAGTTTCCACCGGGATTCAGGAAAGCAACTCCAGGAGAGACGGGACCGCCAAGATTGCCATTCAGCCGCAAGGACGAGAGCGAACTTGCACGTCTCGACGAAGACTCCCTTTTTGCCTACATGGTCGAGGCCCGCGATGCCGGGGAGGTCGCCGAGGCCCGTCGGGCGGCCGGCAGGCTCTGCTTCGGGCGCGAGCGACAGATCAGAGCCTACGTGCGGCTGAGCGTGGACAGTGAGGCCGACGTCGAGGATGTGACGGCGACGATCCTCGAACAGGCGATCAAGGCCAGGTTCGACGGCGGTCACCCCGGCCAGTTCTTCAGCCTGGTCAACACAATTCGGGACCGCCGGATAGCCGACTACCTGGAGGCGACCAGGCGGCGTCGGGAAGCCGAGCAGTCGATCGCGGGCGGTGAGGGTGAGGATCTCGAGATACCAGCCGACCACGAGCCGGTCGACCTCCGGCTGGTCCTCGAGGACTGTCTCGCAACCCAGTCGGATCGCAACCGGATGGTCGTCGAGCTTCGGATCGATGGCCATCGGGCCGGGGATGTCGCTGAGCTCGTCAGGGACTCAGGTCTGGACGGCGATATGACGCCGGCGAATGTCGACCAGATATTCGCCCGGTTCAAGCGGGACCACAGGGAGGCCCTGTTGGGTGGCCGGAAGGGTCGGGACTAATGAACGAGCCGGACCGCATAGATCAGCTCATGGACGAGTTCGCGCGCGCCTGGGGTACCGGGGAGGCCGACCCCAGGGTCTACCTGGCCGATCTCGATGGTGATGAGAGACGGGAGATGGAGGTCAGGATCCAGTTGTTCCTGGACCGGGCCGGACCGGATCCGTGGGACCGGGAGGTCTATCGGGGGTCACTCTCAGAGCAGGTGGTCGAGGGCGTGCTGGGCGATGCCCGGGTAGCCGGCGGGGAGGACCTCATCGCGATGCGTGTCGAGTGTGGCCTCGGCAAGCGGGAGGTCGCCGCGAGCCTGGCCGAGGACCTCGGTGCAACCTCGGAGGATGATCGCCGGAAGGTCTCGGACTACTACCACCGGCTCGAATGGGGGACGCTCGACCCAGCGGCGGTCTCTCGCCGGGTCATCGATTCGATCGCCGCGATCCTCGGCTCGGACCGGCAGCAGGTGACCGCTGCGATTCCCGATCCCGGAGCTGCCTCCCACGAGGTTTTTGCGCGCCTTGCCGGCGAGGGTTCTTCCGGTGAGCCGGGCCAGTCCATGGCAACTCCTTCGGTTCCATCGACCGACTGGGTCGATGAGCTTTTCCTCGGTTCGGATAGGGAGCAGGACTGACCGAGTTCCCGGAAAGTGATCCCCCTCCGGGCGACCCTCGGGTAGAGCGGATCGCCTACGGGATCCTGGAGAAGGTGCCGGAGTTCGTCTGGGACGGGGAGTCGCTGCCCGTTCCGGTCGAGCGGATCGTCGAGGATGCTTTCGGCCTGAAGATCAGGCTCACCGACGAGATGCATCTGGCCCCAGGGCTCGACAGCGAAGTAGACCGCGATGTCTCGGGCCTTCTGCTTACCGGTCTGGGGGAGATCTGGGTGAACCGGGCCGAGGCCGAGCAGTGGCAGGGAAGGGCCCGCTTTACCGTCGGCCATGAGCTGGGCCACTTCGTACTGCATCGCGACCGGCTCGAGAGGACGATCTTCTGTCGTACCGTCGAGACCCCGGAGGATCGGGCCGAGGTGGCCGGGAAGTCGGGGTCGGTCGATCCCCCGGCGAGCGATGAAAGTGAGCTCGAGGCCGATGCCTTTGCGGCAGCCCTGTTGATGCCGCAGCACCTGCTCGGCCCTGCCTACCGGGAGTGCGACGGTGACTTGACCGTCCTGATGGGTGAATTCGGGACGTCAGAGAAGGCGATGCGGTACCGGGTCGGCCACCTCTTCGGTTAGCGGTACCGGATCTGTCAGGTCCCGCCCGCAAGCCCGGCCGGGGAACCGGCCGCCTCCCGGAGGCGTTCGGCCAGATAGGAGTGTCGGCGACCCGATTCGTCGCGCCTCACGGCCCGCTCCAGGGAGGGGGTCTCGCCCACCAGCACACACATGTCCCGGGCCCGGGTGATCGCCGTGTAGACGAGCGGCCTGGTCAGCATGCCGGCGTGGGACCGGTGGCAAACGAATACGACCACTGGTATCTCCGAGCCTTGTGATTTGTGAACGGAGATCGCGTAGGCGAGCCTGAGGAACTCCGAGTCGTCGTAGGCCATCGTGATCGACTCGCCCGCGTCGGTCAGCAGGCGGATCACCCCCTGCTCGGGGTCATCCCCGACCAGGAAGCAGATGGTCCCGTTCATCAGCCCGAGCTCATGGGCATTTCTCGTCTGGATGAGCCGGTCGCCGATCCGGAAGCGGTCGTTCAGTGCCGGTTTGCCGGTCGGGTTGAGCCTCGCCTGCAGGCGCTCGTTAAGGGCGTCGATCCCCGTTGCGCCTCGGTAGACCGGGACAAGGACCTGCGCATCCCTGATCGGGTCGAGACCGAGTCCTTCCGACACCCGCTCCGAGATGAGCTCCACCACGGCGTCGGCAACCGCACCCTCGCTCGGGCGCTCGAGGAAGAAGAAATCACGCTCCTGGTCCACCCCGGGTTCGAAGTCCGGACGTTCGCCCCGGTTGACCGAGTGGGCTGCCGTGATGATCATCGAGCGCGCCGCCTGCCGAAAGATATGGGTGAGCCTGGTCAGTGGCACCACTCCGGAGTCGACCAGGTCGGAGAAGGGCTTGCCGGCGCCGATCGGGGGCAGCTGGTCGGCGTCTCCGACCAGGACCAGGTGGGTCTGGTGGCCGATTCCCTTGAGAAGCAGCTCGGCCATCCTGAGGTTGACCATCGAGGCTTCGTCGATCACCACCAGGTCGGCCGGAAGTGGCTTTTCCGGCCCGAAACCGGGCTCGTCCCCGGGGCGCCATTCGAGCAGCCGGTGGATCGTCTCGGCTTCCTGTCCGGTTGCTTCGCTCAGTCGACGGGCAGCCCTGCCGGTCGGGGCGCAGAGGGCGACCGTGAGGTCGGCCGCCACCGCTGATTCGACTATCGCCCTCGTGCAGACCGTCTTCCCGACCCCGGGACCACCGGTGATCACCGATACTCGGGCGGCGAATGCCTCCCTGACCGCCTGCCACTGCTCCCCGGTCAGTTCATCTTCATCCGGGGGCTGCGGTTCGAACCCCAGGCACGGCTCCTCCAGGGCGCGTGCAGCAAGATCGGCCGCGCACCACTTCTCACTGGCCAGGGTGGCCTCGCGGTAAAGGCGCCCCTCCTCCGCGACCAGGCCCGGGGTGGCAAGCACCACGGCCTCCTCTGGAGGGAAATCGAGCAGGCGGGACAGTTCACGGCCAACGGCCTCGGTCGAGAGGTGGGTGTGGCCTCGCTTCTCGGCCTCTGCCAGCAGGTAGAGGGTCGCGGCCTGGACCCGGCGATCAGATCCCGGGTCGATTCCGGCGCCGATCGCGATTGCATCGGCCCGCTTGAAGCCGACACCCTCCACCTCGGTCAGTGAGTAGGGGTCATTGGCCAGGACGGCCAGTGACTTCTCCCGGAACCGGGCATGTATTCGGGGCGCCAGATGGGAGAGCCCGTGCGGTGCCAGCTCGACGTGGAGGTCCCGGACTGCGCGGGTCTCGTACCAGCTGTCGGCAGCGGCCCTGGCCTGACCCTTGCTCATCCTCGGAAGTCCCCCGAATACGGCCTCGGGATCCTCGGAAATCCTCTCGAGCACCTCCGGACCATGGATCTCTACCAGGGTCTCTGCCCGCACCGGCCCGATGTTCTTCAAAGTCCCGAGGTAGGCGATCTGGCCCTCGCGATCCTCAGGATCCATCGGAAGTGCCGACTCGACCTTGAGCTGCGGCCCGTACCGATCGTGGGTCTCCCACCTGCCGGTGACACGGGCTCGTTCACCGACGGCCAGATGGGCTGCCGTGCCGGCCAGGACGAACTCCTCTCCGTCATTCGAACAGACTTCGAGGATCGCGTAACCGTCCTCTTCTGCAGCAAAGATGCGCCTGGTCACCTCGACTGTCCCGGAGAACTGGTCCCGGTCTTCGAAGAGCGGCTCTGGTTGCGCAGCCATATGGTGAGGGTAGTGTCCCGGGCGGAGAGACTCTCCGACCGGTGAGTGACCCGTAGACTCGCCAGGGATGGTCGAAAAAGGCAACAAGGGGCTCGAAGATGCGGTGGCCGAAGCGGCCGGGCGGGCTTCGAAATCCAAGGAACCTGCCCGTCGGGGCGGTGGCCGACCCTCCGATGCCTTCGGGGGCGAGATCCGGCGCCGGGACCTGTTTCCACTCCTGGTGCTCCACCTGATCAGGCAGGAGCCTTCCTACGGCAATCACTTGATCGAGTCGATCGAATCGATGACCCAGGGCCTGGTTTCGGTAAACCCGAACACCATGTACCCGTTGCTCAGGGACCTGGAGGGAAGGGGTCTGATCGAAGGGGACTGGGAGCATCCCGATCGCCGGACTCGCCGCTTCTACTCGATCACCGAGTCCGGGGAGGCCGAGTACGAGCGACTGCTCGCCGAGGTGGAGCCTTTTCTCGAGTCGGCGATCAAGTCGATCACGCTGATCAGGGAAGAGGTTTACGGCCGCCGCTGAGGAGTTCCGTTCCCTTTCGGTGTTGACAGGGGCCGGAAGTCGGCTAACCTGCCCGTCCATGTACTGCACAGGAGGAGTGGCGGAGCGGTTTGCCGGCATCTATGCCGGCATCGAAAAGAGGATCGACGGCCCGGTTCCGGCCGCACTGCGGTTCTGGGACGGCAGTGAGATCGGCCCGGGGGAACCGGGCAGCGCCGAGGACACGGTGGTGGTCAAGGACCGGAGGGCCCTGACCTATGTCGCGATGCGGCCCGACCAGCTCGGCCTCGGCCGCGCCTGGGTATCGGGAGACCTTGATCTGGAAGGCGACCTCTTCCGGGTCATGTCCAAGGGTTCGAAGCTCTACGGCTTCGAGTTCACCCTCGGGGAGAAGCTTCAGGCACTCCGGTTGGCCCTCGGCCTCGGTGCGATCAAGATCCCGCCCCCCGACCCACCCGCCTGCGAGGCCAAGCCGGCCGGCCGGCTCCACTCACTTGGCCGGGACCGGGAGGTCATCCAGCATCACTACGACGTCTCGAACGAGTTCTACCGGCTCTTCCTGGGGCCGACGATGGTCTACTCGTGCGCGTACTTCGACTCCGATGAAGATTCACTCGAGGAGGCCCAGCGGCGCAAACTGGACGTAATCTGCCAGAAGCTGAGGCTTCAGCCCGGCGAGCGCCTGCTCGACATCGGTTGCGGCTGGGGGTCACTCTTGATCCACGCCGCCGAGAATTACGGAGTTCGGGCCGTCGGCGTGACCCTTTCCGAGCTCCAGGCCGAGTACGCCCGGGAGGCGATCACCCGAGCCGGACTCTCCGATGTGTGCGAAGTCCGGATCCAGGACTACCGTGAGGTAAAGGACGGCCCCTACGACAAGGTCGTCTCGGTCGGTATGTACGAGCACGTCGGGGCCAACCAGCTCGATCGCTACATGGAGATCGTCACCAACCTCTGTCGACCTGGCGGTCTGGCCCTCCACCACGGGATCTGCCAGATGCATGACGATGAGGACATGCCCAACACCTTCATCCGGCATTACGTCTTCCCCGATGGTGAGCTCCACCAGGTTTCCACGGTGATCGAGACCCTGGAGCGTGCCGGTCAGGAACTGCGTGACGCCGAATCGATGCGGGAGCACTATGCCCTCACCCTGCGGCACTGGGTTGCCAACCTCAATGAGCGCAGGGACGAGGCGATCGCCCTGGTCGGTGAGGAACGCGAACGCGTCTGGCGCCTCTACATGGCAGCGAGCGCGCTGGCTTTTGAACGAGGCGATATCTCGATATTCCAGCTGCTGGCCTCGGTACCCGGGGATGACCACGGGCTTTCACTGGCCCGGCCGAGTTTCGTTCGGGAAGAGGTCGAGGCCTCGGTCTGAGCGGCGCCCGCCCGGGGCCCTTCAGGCTCCGTTTTCGGGCCGGGATTCCTCGCGTTCGGCCTCTCCGCTAAGGCCGGCGATGTTCAGCCAGACCGGGTTCACCGCTTCGAAGCCTCGTCTGGTTGCCGGTCCTACCTTCTCCAGTCCTCCTTCCACCGCGGCATTCATCAGCCGCTCCAACTCGAGGTCGCCTGACGCCGCAGCACGGATCCGCAGGAATGCCTCACGCCAGGCCAGCAGGGCCTCGCGGGCGGCCTCCAGCAGCTCCGGTGGCTCCTGACTTGCCGGTCCGAAATGGGGCAGCAGTACGCGCTGGGAGTCGAGGCCGGCCAGGCGTTCGATCGAGTCGAGGGTCGAGGCGGTGGAGAAGTCAGCCGGCGGAGTCGACGGCCTGATGGCCGAACTCTCGGGCAGCTGGACTCCAACCGCATCGCCGCAGAAGAGGTTGCCAGACTCGTGGTCGAGGAAGGCCATGTGGGCCCGGGTGTGGCCCGGCGTCGAGATCGCTTCGAGTTCTACCTCGGAGAACTTCAGGCGGTCACCGTCGGAGAGTGGCTCGATCTTCTCCTCGTCTACCGGGAGGGGTAGTCCGAACAGGCTCTCGGCCCGCTCCCCCCAGACTGACTCGACGCTTCTGATCAGGGGTTCGGGTTCGGCCAACAGGCCGGCAACCCGCTCGTGGATCATCACCCGGCATCCGGGGTACCTCTCGGCCAGGACCCCGGCCCCGCCGGCGTGGTCGAGGTGGATGTGGGTCAACAGGATGGCCGCCAGGTCATCGACTCCCAGGGCCTCCAGAGTTGCGATCACGCCTTCCGCTGCGCTGGCCGGTCCGGGGTCGATCAGGACCGGCTCGGAACCCGGGATCAGGTACGGCGAAAGCCGTTCAGCCTCCCCGAACATGAGGGCATCGAGCTGGATCGCTCCGTTGACCTCCCCGACCACAGGGTCACTCACCTGCGGGACCCCCGTGGTCGGCCGGGACGCGGGATCGGACCAGGTCGCGCCTGCACCGCTCCGGTGCGGCCCCTTCCGTCCCCTGCGCCTGAACAGCGTGTCGAGCATTCCGCTGACTGAAACATCGTGGGATGGCTCCCGTTTCGGTTTGTTCTTGCCACGGATCCGGCTTCGAGCGGGCCGGTAAACAAAGCGCGCCCGCCAAAGGCGGGCGCGCGAACCTCCAAAAAGGAGAGGCTCAGATGGTCTCGACCGAGGCGGCCGCCGGACCCTTGGGGCCGTCTTCGGCCTCGTAGGTCACCTTGGCGCCTTCGGCGAGGGTGCGGAAACCGTCCGCCTGGATGGCCGAGTGATGTACGAAAACATCCTTCGAGCCATCGTCGGGCGTAATGAACCCGAACCCCTTCTCATCGCTGAACCATTTAACTGTGCCAGTGGGCATTGATTCCTCCACTTAACGGTGCTGCAAACGCGGAGGATGCTGAAAAGCAACGACTGCGAACGCTAAACACACTCTTTTGCCCGTCCCTTCAGGACGAACCCTATGTGCTGACCGTAGCAGGATCGGGGACGGAGCAGGAGTATCGGCGCCGGGAAAGTCTCTCGCCCGGCCCTCATGGGAACGGTGCCGGACCGCAACACGGGCGAGCGCCATGGCCGGTAGCCTTGGCGATTCCGGGCTGTATGCCCGTCTGGATCCAATACTCACTCCCTGGAGGTTCACCCAAGAATGTTCGTTCACAAGGCGGCAGTGGTCGGAGGCGGGACGATGGGCGGACAGATAGCCCAGGCTATCGCCGCAGCGGACATCCCGGTCGTGGTCAAGGACGTCGACCAGAAGTTCGTCGACCACGCACTGGAGGAAGTCGAGAACGTCACATCGGGTCAGTTGGCCCGGCTGGTCAAGAAGGAAAAGCTCACCCAGGAGCAGGCTGACGCTCGGCTGGATGAGGTGATGGGACTGGTGACGGGCACCGTCACCTACGACGAGTTCGGTGACGTCGACTTCGTCATCGAGGCGGTGCCAGAGAAGATGGAGATCAAGCAGGCCGTGTTCGCCGAGCTCGATGCAGTGACCCCCGGCCACGCCATTCTCTCCTCGAACACTTCCTCGCTCTCGATCTCGGAGATGGGGGAGGCCACGATCAGGCCAGACAAGGTTGTCGGCTTCCACTTCTTCTACCCGGCCTCGGTCATGCCGCTGGTCGAGGTCATCATCGGCGACGACACCTCCCCCGAGACAGTCCAGACCGCTTTCAACTTTGCCCAGGCGATCGGCAAGCAGCCGATCACCTGCGGCGAGGTCCCGGGATTTGTCGTAAACCGGATCCTCAATTCAGCGGTCGGCGAGATCTGGAGGGCCCAGGAAGAGCAGGGGCTCTCCATCCAGAAGATCGACGAGGGCGTCGGCGCCGCCAACGTGGCCCCGATGGGCCCCTTCATCCTGGTCGACATGCTCGGCCTGGACACCGTGTACCACGTGGCCAAGCACCTGAACGAGTCCTACGGTGATTCCTTCTACGTCCACGACGGAATGGGCAAGCTGGTGGCCGAGGGCAAGCTCGGGGCGAAGAGCGGTGGCGATGGCTTCTACAAGGACGGTGAGGCCCAGATCCCGGGGGATGGCGAGCCGGACCCCGAGGAACTGGCCGATCTGTTCACCGCGAAGTCCCTGATCGAGGCCTGCCTCCTTCTGGAAGAAGGGGTTGCCTCGGTGCGCGACATCGATGTCGGCATGATGGCCGGCGCCGGGCTGGACCCGCGCCGCGGACTCTTCCCGCCGTTTTGGAAGGCCGACCTCGACGGTCTCGATGTCGCCCTCGAGCGGATCGAGAAGCTGCATGAAAAGCATGGTGAGCGGTTCGCTCCGCCGGTAACCCTCAAGCGGCTGGTCGCCCAGGGCAGGCTCGGACTGAAGACCGGTCAGGGCTTCTACCCCTACCCGCAGCCCGACGACGGCGACCAGCCCGAGACCGTCAAGCTCGAGACCCGGGGCGACGTCGCGATCGCCTGGCTGGTCAACCCGCCGATGAACGCGATCTCCCCACAGGTGATCGAGGACCTCGGCACGGTCTGGGAGAAGGTCAAGGCCGATCAGGACATCGGGGCGATGGTGGTTGCCTCCTCGATGCCGATCGTCTTCTCGGCAGGCGCCGACATCAAGGCCTTCACCCAGATGGACGTCGAGGGAGGCGCCGAGCTGATCAACACCGGTCATGCCCTGCTCAAGGATTTCGGTGATGCCCGGGTGGTCACGATCGCGGCGGTCAACTCGCTGGCCTTCGGTGGCGGCTGTGAGCTGGCCATGGCCTGCGACTTCCGAATCGCGGCCGAGTCGGCCGTCTTCGGTCAGCCGGAGATAAAGCTCGGGATCATCCCCGGGTTTGGTGGGACCCAGAGACTGCCGCGCCTGGTCGGTGGCAGCAAGGCGCTGGAGATGAACATCGTCGGTGATCCGATCGGTTCACTGGATGCCCTGGAGTACGGCTTGGTCAACGCAGTCGTCCCCGACCAGGAGCTGTTCGACACCGCCCTCAACTGGGCCGGGAAACTGGCCGGTCAGGCCCCCCTCGCGGTCGAGCAGATCAAGAAGGTCTCCTTCAGCGGCGGCGATCCCGATGCCGGTATCGACGCTGAGAAGCAGGGCTTTGCCGCGGCCTTCCTCAGCGATGACGGCAAGGAAGGGATCTCGGCCTTCCTGGGCAAGCGTTCCCCCAAGTGGCAGGGTAAATAGCGAGCGGCCCTTCCCCGGCCCGTCGGGTGGGGGAGGATCGGGTTAGGGCCGCGATTCCACCGCGAGGCGGTAGGTCGCGTTCTCACGATCACCGGACTGCTTGGCGCTCACCTCGATCGCCACGAAGGCGGTCAACCAGAGGTCGCTCGGGTTGGTTATCTCGACCGCATCGGCCTTCTTGCCCGGGGGTCGGTCGGAGGCGGCCACGACCTGGCCGGCCTCCAGGCTCTTGATCGAAGATGCATCGGAGCGGATGACCGTGAGCTTTGAATTACCGGCGAACTGGGAGACTTTGATCCTGAGCTTGGCCTTCGGGCCGACCTGGATCCGGTAGACGTCGGCCGGGTCCTTGACTCGGCCGAGAGTGGCGGTCACCTTCTTCGTCCGGTCCCCGGATTGCCAGAAGACCTTCCGCTTGACCGGTTGACCGCCTTCACTGTCGACCAGCAGCGAGTCTGCCCTCACCCAGCCGATGTCGTCGTTCGGTTCATGGGGATCATCGATCGGGGCACCCTCTCGGAGCGCCCGCGAGAGGTTCAGCAGACCGTGGCCCGAGAGCGGGCTTCGCCCGGACTCACCGAGGGGTGTTGCGGCGTTGGTCAACAGCCGGATGACCTGGCGTGCCTCCAGGGTCGGCCTTGCCTGCAGGATCCAGGCTGCCGCTGCGGCGACGATGGCGGTCGAGTACTCAGTGCCGCTGCGGGGTGTCCAGTCCCTCCGGAGGGGCTCCCCTTCACCACCGGGGCTGAGCCAGGGGACTTCCAGGGCGACCCCGGGGGCCACCAGGTCGACCCACGGCCCACTTACCGCCCTGTCCCAGACTGCTCGTTCCTGGTCCGAGGCAGTGACCGTCAGGACGTGGGGGTCACTGGCCGGTCGTGGTGGGACGGAGCCGGCGATCGAGCTGTCCTGGTTGCCCGCTGCAGCCACCGGGACGATTCCGCGGTAGACGGCGTACTCGGTCGCCAGGTAGTGGGCGAAGCACTGGTCACCTGGGAAGGCGTACCCCATCGCAAGAACCTCGTTGCGTCCCGATCGGGCAGCCCGGTAGACGGCCCTTGTCTTGCTCTCGCAGGTCTCCTGATGCCTTACGAGGCGCACCCTCATGCCGGGCCAGACCCCGGTCGTCCTGCCATCCTTCTCGCCGGCGAGCGAAGCAGCCAGTGCGGTCATTGCAGTCCCCCGGGCATCGGTGAGGTCACCGAGGGAGAAGGGATCCAACAGTCGGTCGCGAGCTTCGAGACCGGCGAGATCGGGGTGCTTCGGATCGAGTGACTGCTCGAGCAGAGCCAGGGTCGGTGAGTTCCTGTCGATCTTCTTGGGGGGTGCGTTCGGACGGGCGATCTGGCTCAACCACCAGTCCGGACCCTCCCGGTTCACCGGGCTTTCCTCGGGGGCGGGCTCAGCGGAAATCGTTCGGACGTCCGGCTCCGAGAATCGATAGGTGCCGACCCTCCTGAGAGAAATGATGAATCCAGTTGCAGACCCTTCAGCCAGGGCATAGATGCCGAGGGGCCTGCTGATCGCCGCTGCCCCGAACCTCTTGGCCCGGGCATCGGTCAGCCTTCCCGGGCGGCCGGCAACGATCCAGCGTCCGGTCGGACTCGGTTCCCCGGTCACCACGAGGCCACTCAGCACGGCAGGGGGAGCATCTCCCCCCGAGGTCCCGGCCGCTGATGGGATGAGCCTCGGCGCCGGACTCGCGGTTGCCTCGGCTGCCACCGAGAGCAGCGCCAGACACACGGCCAGGAGCAGGGCACCGAGAATCGCGGGCAGCGTCGGGCGGGGGCAGTTGCCCCAAAACCCTTTCCCGGGGTGCAGAGAATCACCGGTCGGTTTAGACATGCCCTCCTGTAACAACCCGCAGGCCGTTCCGTAGCGCGAACTTCCCGAAAATATCAGGGGACCGGGGTAGGTCCGTCCGGGAGGCCATGCCCGTCCATCTCTTCTAGTCTGGCGGGATGCGACTCCCGAGCGCTGCCCTGTTTGACAACGACGGACTCCTGCTGGACACCGAATCGGTCTGGAGCCGCGGCGAACAGGCCCTTTTCGAGGTTCGGGGCCGTGACTTCACCATCGATCACAAGCGGCAGTTGGTGGGGGCTTCCGAGGCCATCGCGGGGCGCAAGCTTGCCGAGTTCCTCGATGA
>JBBAUQ010000023.1:0-15555 GCA_040398125.1 Solirubrobacterales bacterium
GCATTGACTGCGTTGGAACGTCGACTCGAATCGACCGTGTAGAGACCGCCGAAGTCCGTGTCGGTCCGGGCGGCGAGTCGCTCGACATCGGCCTTGAGGGGCCCGTCCTCGATCGGTTGGTACCGGTTGAAGAGGGGCGAGATGACGATCGGCCAAAGCCAGGCAGTCGCCAGTGCCAGGACGACCGCGATGGCCCAGAGGGCCAGCCAGAAATGCCTCCCGAGGCGACGCCAGGCCCAGAAGGCGACCACGGCCGCCAGGCCTGCGAGGGCGGCCGACACGAGCAGGGCCAGGGCCTGATCGGTGAGCCACCCGGTGAAGGGATTGGTCACCAGTCCGAACTCGACCCCGGTCCGCCACCCCAGCAGGGAGAAGGGCAGCCCCACCAGGGCCAGAGCCACGGCCAGACCGACACCGATCACCAGGGGCCCGATGATCACCCTCGAGGACAGCCGAGCCAGCAGGCGTTCGATCCGGCGGCCACGAAAGAAGGTGAGTCCGGCCAGGAGCGCCAGTTCGGCGACGAGTCCCCCGACGGCGATCAGCCGGACCCTGTCCCGATACTCACGCCAGTAGGCGAGATCATCTGGATCGAACAGCTCGGTCGGATCGACCGGGAGCGAGGGAAGCGTGCCCGGCCCGGGGCCGAGCACCCAGGCAGCCAGGAAACCGGCGCCAAGCGCAACCAGGAAGTAGAGGGCCGGGTTGAGCGCGTTCAGTCCGACATTGCCCGAAATGGCCGCTCGCATCGACGACTACGATAGTGAGCCGCCCTATTGACACTGGCACGACAGTGATTGCTCCCCAACTGGTCGAGCGGGCGGATCCGTAATGAAGATCGCCGTCATCTCCGATATCCACGCAAACCTCCAGGCCCTCGAAGCCGTCATCGACGACATACGGGAAACGGGAGCCGATGAGGTCTGGTGCCTCGGGGATGCGGTCGGCTACGGCGCCAACCCGAATGAGGTCCTCGAAATCCTGGCCGACACCTGCTCGGTCTGCCTGATCGGCAACCACGACCTGGCCGCCCTGGGCGAGATCGATGTATCGATCTTCAGTACGAGCGCTTCGGAGGCCGCCCTCTGGACCAGACGGACGCTCACCGGGCAATCGACTGCCTTCCTCAGCGGATTGGCCGGAGCTTCAGGTGAACGCGAGGGAATTGGCCTTTTCCACGGATCTCCCCGTGACCCGGTCTGGGAGTACGTACTGGATGGCGAGTCGGCCGAGGAATGCCTGAGCGTCCAGCCGACTCCGATCGGCCTGATCGGCCACTCCCACCTCGCGCTCTACTTCACCCGAGCCGATGAGCTGTCACGGATCACGGCAGAGCCCGCCCCGCAGGGGACAGTCCTCGGACTTCGTCGAGGTCAGTGGCTGCTGAACCCCGGGAGCGTGGGCCAGCCCCGCGACGGTGATCCGCGAGCGGCCTGGCTGGAACTCGACACCGAGACGATGGAGGCCCGGTACCGGCGGTCGGCCTATCCGATCGACCTCGCGGCCGCGGCAATCCTCGAGGCAGGTCTCCCTCCGAACCTCGCCGATCGATTGACCACGGGGCACTGAGTGATGAACGGTTTCCCAAGACAGCCTGCCGAAGACCACCGTTCCCTAGACTCGCCCGGCATGGATAAGCAGGGAAAACGGGGGTTGCGACTCCCCCGATTGGCCGTCCTCCTCGGCCTCGTTTGCATCGGGCTGGCCATCTCGGCGTGCCAGGAGAACCGGGACAACCTTCTCGCCGACGAAACGGCGACCGGCCTGAACCAGGACATCGACCAGATCAACCAGCTGGTGGCCGAGGGCGACTGCCTCGAGGCCCTGAAACTGACCGAGCGGATCAGGCTCGAGGTCGAGGGCCTGGGTGACGAAGCCGACCCCGTCCTTCGGACGGTGCTGTTGGACGGGGTCACCCGGCTGGCAGTAGCCGTACAGCGGGACTGCGAGCCGGCCGCTCCGGGCGAGGCCGTCGAGGAGACTGACGGCACGGACTCGACCGAGGAGCCGGTGACGGCCGATCCCGGGTCGACCGAACCCGAGGCCGACAACCCGGTCCAACCCGATCCATCTGGCGGAGACCAGGGCGGCTCGCCCGATACGGGTTCCGGAGGGGTTAGTCCCGGGGGGACACAGCCCGAGCCGGCACCACCGACACCGCCCCAGGGAGGAACCGGTGGCTGACCCGGCCGTACTGGCAGAGCGCTACGAACTCGGCGAAAAACTGGGCTCGGGTGGGATGTCCACGGTCTACGAGGCCAGGGACCGGATCCTGGAGAGAACCGTTGCCGTCAAGGTGCTGGCCGAGCACCTGTCTGACGACGACCGATTCGTGGCCCGATTCCGCCGCGAGGCACTGGCCGTTGCGCGGCTCCTCCATCCGAACATCGTCCAGGTCTATGACACAGGCGAGGACAACGGCCGGTACTTCATCGTGATGGAAAGGGTCCAGGGCCGCTCGGGATCGCAGATCCTCCGTTCCGAGGGGATCATCGACCCGACCGAGACGGTCGAGATCGGCGTACAGGCCTGTGCCGGCCTCGAGTACGCCCACCGCAACGGCGTGATCCACCGGGACATCAAACCCGGAAACCTCATGGTCACGGGAGGATCGGTCGATCCCGGTGGCGGTGAGCTGATCTGCAAGATCACCGACTTCGGTATTGCCCGGGCGGTGGAGCAGACCCGGATAACCCAGGTCGGCTCAGTGGTAGGTACGGCGGCGTATCTGGCTCCGGAGCAGGTCCGGGGAGACGAGGCCACCCCGGCTACCGACGTCTATGCGCTGGGGGTTGTGCTCTACCAGTTCCTGACCGGACGCCTTCCCTACGAAGGCTCCTCACTGGCCGAGCTGGCGATACGACAGCAGAACGAGAAACCCCTGCCGCCCGAGACCTACAACTCCGACGTCCCGGCGATGGTCTCGGCTGCCGTGATGCGGGCCCTGGATGCCGATCCGGCGGTGCGCTACGTCAGTGCCGCCGAGATGTCAGACGGTCTCGAGCGGGGACTTCGGGGAGAGGATGTGACGGTCGCCCTCACCCGGGCCGACGATGACCTCGCCGGCTACTCCCGCGCCGAGGCTGCCACCCGCCCACTCGAACGGACATCGCGAACGGCCCAGCGACCACCTCCTCCCCAGTCCGTGCCGATCCCACCGAGGCCCACCGTCAAAAAGAGGTCACTTCCGGCCCGGGCGGCCCGCTTCCTGGGCGGCCTCTTTGCCCTGGTGCTGATCGCGGCCCTGGTCGCCGGTGCAGTCATCACCCTTACCGATGATCGGGCAACGGTCCGGGTTCGGGACTGGACATCACAGTCGATAGATCAACTGAGTACCGATCTCAAGGACTACGTTCGGGAGAACACCCGATAGCAGCCGTTACCTGACTTCCGACCTCCGGAATCTGATCCAGCCGATCAGCATCAAGAGCAACGGCCAACCGATGAAGATCGCCGCGGCACGACCGGTGGGGCCGCCTCCCGCTACCCCGCTGTCATCCAGACCGAGGCCCTCCTCCAGGTCCGCCAAAGCAGCGAGGAACGACCAGTCCCCCAGTCCGGGAACGGCCGAGATGGCCGTCGAGAGGACGAACAGGAAGATCAGGGCAAGCGTGATGCCACCGCCCATGCTGGCCGTGATCAACGAGAAGGCCATCCCCACGACCATGAAGGCAAGATTGGCGAGGACCGAAGAGACGGCGATTTCGAGGTACTCCCCGGAACCGATCGCTCCGCTGTGCTGCCGGGAAGCCAGGTCGAAGAAGGTGAACGAGACCAGGTACAGCAGCGCCGTGAAGAGGCCCACCGCCAGCAGGCCGAACAGCAGCTTGCGGAGGATGAGGACGCCCCGGCGGGGATCTCCCGTGAGACACCACGAAATGGTTCCCTGGCCGAACTCGACCCCGAACAGCCAGGCCCCGAACAGGACGGACAGCACGGAGGTCGGGAAGGCCACCGAGAGTTCCACCGCGACGAGGTCGGGGCCGGGGCCCCACCTGAGTGTCGCCGCCAGGCCGAGCAGGACGAAGGCCAGGGCGACCCCCGCCAACCAGCGGGGAGTCGGCAGGCTCCGGAGCTTGATCAGCTCGGCCCTCACTGCGCCCGCCCCTCTCCGGTCAGGCGCAGGAAGGTTCCCTCCAGGGACGGCTTGAGAGGCGAGAGTTCTGCCACGAACACCCCCGAGCCCGCCAGGAGACAGCTCAGCTGGGAGCCGTCCTCGACCGGCCCGGAAACCTCGATGACACCGTCGGGGGTAGACCTGTGGCCGAGCCCCACCTCGGAAAGCGCCAGGCAGGCTCGCTCGAGTTCGGCAGGTGAGACCCGGATGCGCCAACCCGACGAAGTCGCAACTGAGCCCGTCACCTCGGCAAGGGTTCCGTCGGCGACCGTCCTCCCGTGGTCGACGATCGTCACCCGGTCGCACATCTCCTGTACTTCCGCCAGCAGGTGGGATGAGACCAGGACGGTCGTGCCGGAGGCCGGAAGGCTCCTGATCAGTTCCCTGATCTCGACGATCCCGGCCGGATCTAGCCCGTTGGTCGGTTCGTCGAGGATCACCAGACGCGGTCGACCGACCAGGGCTACGGCGATGCCCAGTCTCTGCCGCATGCCGAGCGAGTAGCCGCGAACGCGTTCCCGGAAACGGTCGACCAGCCCAACCAGGGACAGGAGGCGAAGGAGTTCATCTTCATCCAACGGAACTTGACGGGTAGCGGCGGCGATCTTCAGGTTCTGCCAGGCCGAGGCCCGACCGTAGAGAGCCGACCCCTCGAGCAGGGAGCCGGTCGAGGCGACGGCCCGACGAAAACCGCGTGAGCCGGGAGGCGCTCCGAAGAGGGAAATCTGCCCGGAATCGACCCTGGTCAGGCCGAGCAGGGCCCTGATCGCGGTGGTCTTTCCCGAGCCGTTCGGACCGAGCAGGCCGCAGACCGACCCCTCCGGTACGGCGAAGGAGAGCTCATCGAGTGCAGTCGTCTTGCCGAACGACTTGTCGACCCCTTCGAGGGATGCCAGGGGCGTCATGGTCAACCGGCCTCCCACGGTGAGCGCCCACTGAGGATCAGGTCCCCGTAGGCGGAGAACTGGCCCCGATCGATCGCTGACCTGGCTCCTTCCAGCACGCTCTGCATGAAGACGAGATTGTGCTTGACGAGCAGGCGAACCGCCGTCAGTTCCTCGGCCCGGGACAGGTAGTTCAGGTAGTCACGGGAATACCCGGTACAGGCCTCACAGGGGCAGCCATCGACCAGCGGCCGTTCGTCCCCCACCAGGGGGCTCTTTCGGACATCGAGCCGAAACCGCTTGTCGGGGAAGGGCCCGACCGCCATTCCGTGTCGGGCCAGACGGGTCGGAACGGCGCAGTCGAACGTATCGATGCCCAAACCGATGCCGGTGATCAGGTCATCGAGTTCACCGACCCCGAGCAGATGGCGGGGATACGGCTCGGGGAGGTTGGGCACCGTCGCCTCCAGCACCGACTTCATCTCGTCCTTGTCCCTCCCCAGGGTGCCCCCGATGGCGACCCCGTCGATCGGTTCGGCACAGACCGCCTCACAGGACTCCAGGCGCAGATCGGGGTAGATGCCTCCCTGGATGATCCCGAACACTGCCTGGCTCGCCGGGCCATTTTCCTCATGCCACTCGAGGCACCGTCGCAGCCAACGATGGGTGCGAGCGGCCGACTCAGCCGTGTAATCACGGTCGGAGTGAAACGGAGTGCACTCATCCAGGACGAGGGCGATGTCCGATCCGAGATCGGCCTGGACCGACATCGATGATTCGGGCGAAAGGGTGATCTCCGACCCGTCCCGGGGGGAGTTGAAGGAAACGCCCTGCTCGGTGATCGATACCTCGGCCGAGTGGGTGCTCGCCGGCCGGCCCGATGCCTTGATCTCCTCGGCGACTCCGCCATGGGCCAGGGAAAAGACCTGGAAGCCGCCTGAGTCGGTGATGATCGAGCCGTCCCAGCCCATGAACCTGTGGAGCCCACCGGCTTCCCGGATTCTTTCCGGCCCCGGGCTGACGAGGAGGTGGTACGTGTTGCCGAGGACCATCTGGTAGTCGAGGTCGGCCAACTCCCGGGAGGACATGCCTCGCACACTCCCCTTGGTCGCCAGGGGAACGAAGGCCGGGGTAAGGACCGGTCCGTGGGCGGTGACGATCTCCCCCGTCCGCGCCGCTCCATCCCTGGAGGCGATCGAGAAAACCAGCCTGTCCCGGTCGGTGCGCAAGTTTCAGGACTCCGCGGGGGCCCGTCAGGTCAGGCCAGCAGGGACCGGCCGGTCATCTCGGGGGGCTGGGGGATTCCGAGCACCTCGAGGATCGTCGGGGCAACGTCAGCCAGGATCCCGCCGTCGGCCAGACGGACTCCCTCGACAGTCAGGATCAGTGGAACGGGATTGAGCGAGTGGGAGGTGTCGGGGGACCCGTCGGGCTCGAGCATTTCCTCGGCGTTCCCGTGATCGGCAGTAATCAGGCAGACGCCACCGGATTCGGTCACCGCGTCGACCACCTCCCCGAGGCAGCGATCGACCGCCTCGACCGCTCCGACTGCAGCAGGGATCACTCCGGTGTGGCCGACCATGTCGGGGTTGGCGAAGTTGATGATGCCGAACCTCGGCCTTTCCTCCTGCCATGCCTCGACGAAGGCATCGGCGGCCGCCCTGGCGCTCATCTCGGGCCGGTGGTCATAGGTCGGCACGTCCCGGGGTGAATCGACCAGGCGCCTCGTCTCACCCTGCCATTCCTCCTCGCGTCCGCCATTGAAGAAGTAGGTGACGTGGGCGTACTTCTCGGTTTCGGCGACGTGGAGCTGACCGGCACCCGTGCCGTCGATCACCTCGGCCAGCGTGATCGCCGGTCGTTCCTCGGGAAAGGCGACCGGGTAGGGCCAACCCTTCCTGTAGGAGGTCATCGTGGTCAGGTCGACCACCGGCCCACCGGAGCGTGGGAATTCATCGAATCCCGGATCCCCGAGGGCCATCGTCAGCTCCCGTGCCCGGTCGGGACGGAAGTTGATGAAAACCGCGACGTCACCCTCGGCCATCCCGTCGTACCCCTCGATGACCGTGGGCACTATGAACTCGTCTGTCCGGCCGGCCTCATAGGACTCACGCACTGCGGTCATTCCATCCGGAGCCGTCGGTCCCTCGGCGTGGACGATCGCGTCGTAGGCCAACTTGAGCCGCTCCCACCGGGTGTCGCGATCCATCGCGTAGTAGCGACCCGAGACCGTCCCGAGGTTGCCGATCGAGCGCAGCCAACGCTCGAGCTCGGCGATGTACTCGGTGCCTCCGTTAGGCGAGGTGTCGCGGCCGTCGGTTATTGCGTGGAACACCACGTCCGGCACACCCTCCTGGCCGGCCAGCTCGATCGTCGCTTCGAGGTGCTCCCAGCCGGAGTGAACGCCCCCGTCCGAGACAAGGCCGATCAGGTGGAGACGACCCCTGGGGCTGTCGATCGCCCGGTGGCAGGCATCCACCAGGGCTTCGTTTTCAAAGAACTGTCCGTCCGCGATGGCACCGTCGATACGGGCCAGATCCTGTGGAACGATCGCTCCGGCCCCGAGGTTGAGGTGGCCGACCTCCGAGTTGCCCATCTGGCCCTCCGGCAGGCCGACGTCGGGGCCCATCGCACTGAGGGTGGTGTGCGGGAAACGACCCCAGAGCCCGTCGAAACAGGGGGTTTCGGCCTGGGCCACCGCGTTGCCGGGGCCGGGATCGGCGAGGCCCCAGCCATCGAGGATGACCAGGCAGGCGCTCTCGGCCGGCAGGCCGGAAGCGTCCATCAGGCCGTACCGACCGCGGCCGAGACGATCTGACCGAACTCTCCGGGATCGAGTGAGGCACCCCCGACCAGAGCTCCGTCGACGTCGTGCAGGGAAAGGAGTTCGGTGGCGTTTCCGGGATTGACCGAGCCGCCATAGAGGATCCTGGTTTGGGTCGCGGCGTCGCGGTCACGAGATCCGATCAAGGTCCGGATGAAGCGACAGGCCTCTTCGGCCTGTTCAACCGATGCGGTGAGGCCGGTACCGATCGCCCAGATCGGCTCATAGGCGATGACGACTCTGCCCAGGTCGCGATCGTGAACCTCGGCCAGATCGGTCAGAACCTGGTGGGAGAGGACCGCCTCGGTGTTCTCGCTTCGGCGCTCCTCCTCGCTCTCCCCGACACAGAGGATCGGCGTCAGGCCGACCTCGAGGGCCCGGGGGACCTTGAGGGCCAGGTCCTCATCGGTCTCGCCGAACAGCTGGCGTCGCTCCGAGTGACCGAGCACCACCCCGTCAACGGCGAGTTCGAGCAGCATCTCGGCCGCGACCTCACCGGTGTAGGCCCCCGACGGGGCAAAGTGCATGTTCTGGGCCGCCGACCTGACCGGGGTCCCGGAACAGCGCTCGGCAACCCTTCCGAGGCAGGTGAACGGCGGACAGATGAAGACCTCGGCCGTGTCATCGTCAACGGTCGGCAGGAAGGTGTCGAGGAAGGCATCGGCCTCGCCGAGCGACTTGTTCATCTTCCAGTTGGCTGCGACCAGCGGTTTTCGGCTCATCTGCGGGGATCCATCGACAGCTTCACATCATTGCGGTCGGAGCGCCTCGACGCCAGGCAGGGGCAGGCCCTCCAGCAGCTCGAGTGAGGCACCGCCCCCGGTCGAGACCCAGTCCACGGAGTCGATCAGGCCAAATTCGGTGAGTGCAGCGACCGAATCCCCTCCCCCGACCACGGTCTTGCCATCGCAGGCAGCAACTGCCTCGGCTACCGCCCGGGTGCCGGTCGCGAACGGCTCCAGCTCGAAAGCCCCCATCGGACCGTTCCAGAAGACCGTTCCGGCCTCGCTGATCGAGTCGGCGTAGCGGCCGGCCGTAACGGGTCCTATGTCGAGACCCATCCAGCCGTCCGGCACCTCGGTCGACTCGATGGTCATCGTCTCGGTATCGGCCTCGAAGGACCGGCCGAGCACCAGGTCCACCGGCAGGACGAGATCGGCACGGCGTCCTTCCGACTTGCCCAGTATCTCCCGGGCCATCTCCACACCCTCTTCCTCGACCAGCGACGCACCGGTGGAGTGCCCCTGGGCGCGGAAGAAGGGGAAACACATCGCACCCCCGATCAGGACGTGGTCGGCGAGGTCGAGGAACCGGTTGATCAGGCCGATCTTGTCCGACACTTTGGCACCGCCGAGGACCACCGTGAGCGGTCGTGCCGGATCGCCGGCGAGGGCCTCGAGATGACCTACTTCATCCAGCAACAGGTCACCGGCGTAGGCCGGCAACAGTTCGGCTACCCCGGTCGTGCTGGCATGTGCCCGGTGGGCGGTACCGAAGGCGTCGTCCACATAGATGTCTGCCAGCTCGGCCAGCGAGCGGGCTAACTCGGGAGCGTTGGCGGTCTCCCCGGGATCGAACCTGAGGTTCTCGAGCAGCAACACCTGGCCGGGCTCGAGCGAGGAGGCCATCCCGAGAGCTTCGGGGCCGATCGTCTCGTGGCAGAAGAGGACCTCCCTCCCGAGCAGCTCGGAAAGCCTGTCGGCCACCGGTTCGAGGCTCAGCCCCGGGTCGGGATGGCCGTCGGGGCGACCGAGGTGAGAGATCAGGACGAGACTTGCCCCGGCCTCCAGCAACGCCTCGATCGTTGGCAGCGCTGACCGAATCCGGGTGTCGTCACGGACGCGCCCCTCCGAGAGCGGCACGTTGAAGTCGACCCTGAGGAGTACCCGCCGTCCGGCCAGATCGGCCTCGCGAAAGGATGCTCCCTCGAAGGACATCTGCGCCGGCTGGCCCCCGAGGGGCTAGAGGACCTTGCCGATCAACTCGACACACCTGTTCGAGTAGCCCCACTCGTTGTCGTACCAGGCAACCGTCTTGATCATCTTGCCGTCGGCGATCGACTGGGTGAGTGATGCATCGAAGATCGAGGAGTGCGGGTCCCCGAGGATGTCGGTCGAGACGATCGGGTCTTCGGTGTAGGACAGGATCCCCTCCAGGGGTCCTCCGGCTGCGGCCTCGACGGCCGCGTTCACCTCCTCGGGCGAGGTCTCACGTGATGCGGTGAAGGTCAGGTCGACAACCGAGCCGTTGACGACGGGCGCCCTTATGGCGAATCCGTTCAGCTTCCCGGCCAGCTCCGGAAGGACCAGCCCGACCGCCTTGGCCGCACCGGTGGTTGTCGGAATCAGGTTGATCGCCGCCGCCCGTGAGCGACGGGGGTCCTTGTGGGGCATGTCCTGGAGCCGTTGGTCCGAGGTGTAGGCGTGGATCGTCGTCATCAGGCCGTGGTCGATGCCGACGGCGTCGTTGATCGCCTTGGCCATGGGTGCGAGGCAGTTCGTGGTGCACGAGGCATTCGAGATGATGTTGTCGGTCTCGGGGTCGTACTGGTCGAAGTTGACCCCCAGGGCGACGGTGACGTCCGGGTCTGATGCCGGGGCCGAGATGATCACCTTCTTCGCTCCGGCCGCGAGGTGCTTCGAGGCCCCCTCCCGGTCGGTGAAGAACCCGGTCGACTCGAGTACCACGTCCACGCCGAGGTCCTTCCAGGGCAGGGCTGCGGGGTCGCTCTCCGAGAACGCCGGGATCTCCCGGCCGTCGATCGTTATCGAGTCCTCACCGGCCTCGACCGTTCCGTCGAAACGCCCCAGGACGGAGTCGTACTTGAGCAGGTTGGCAAGGGTGGCGTTGTCGGTCAGGTCGTTGAAAGCGACCACCTCGAAGTCGGCATCGGCCTCCCTGGCGGCCCGATAGACATTCCGACCGATCCGGCCGAAGCCGTTGATCGCGACCTTCAGACTCATGCTTGCTCCTCCCGCTCGATTTGGCTTTGTCCTTGCCGAAAGATGGGGTTTACGGACGCCTAACCCTACTTGCTGGACGGCCCCACCGTAAGGCCCCCCGGCCCGCTCTCACCGAAACTCAACGACTCGGGGTCCAGCGGAAAAACCTTGCGGCGAGCAGGAAGCCGGCGGCCCCCCACAACACCAGCACAGCCAGAGGGGCCCAGGCGAATCCGGTGATCGCCGGGTCATAGGCCGCCAGGAATGCCTCGAACAGGTTCCTCACCGGGAAGAGGTCGGCGAAGCGCAGGACCCCCTCGGGGATCTCGCTCTCGGGGATGAACACGCCCGAGAGGAAGTAGAGCGGCAGGGTGATCAGGTTCATCACCGCCGGGGCGGCCTCCCGCGACGGGATCACCGCAGTCATGGCAATCCCGAGGCAACAGAAACAGGCCGCTCCGAGCACCAGGGAGAGGACCAGGGCCCCCAGTCCTTCCCAGGGGGCCGGGGCCCCGTAGAGGGCGGCACCGACCGCCGTGATCAGGATGACCATCAGGGCCGAGATCACTACGGCGTTGGCCACCTTGCCGGCAATGAACAGCCATGCCGGCTGGGGCGTCCCCCGGAGCCGTTTGAGAAGTCCAGTCTCCCGGGCGATGGTCAGGTTCATGCCGAGATTGAGGAAGGTTGCCGAGACCACTGCCAGGGAGGCGATCGCCGGCACGTAGTAGTCGGTGGTCGGAATGCCGCCCAGGGAGGGGATCGGGTCGGACCCGAAGATCGTCCCGAAGATGACCAGCAGCAGGACCGGCAGGAAGACGGTGAAAAAGACCGACCCCGGATTTCGCCAGAAGACCTTCTGGCTGAACCGGAGCTGGTGCCACAGCAGCGTCAGGGAACGACTCATCCGATCATCTCCAGGTAGACGTCCTCGAGGCTCGGCCGCTTGACCTCGAGAGAGCCGAGGTCTATTCCCTGCTCCCCCGCCCAGGAGATGAGCGCCGCAAGATCACCGGCCGGATCGGGCGTAGAGATGCGTACGACGGCCGCCCCACCATCGGACTGACTTCGACCGGCAAGTGAGTCCGGGAGCTCCACTTCGGCCCGGTCCTCCAGGCGAAAGGAGATCACGGTCCGATTGCGCTCCGGACCCCCCAGTTCATCCGGGCGCCCCTCGGCGATCACCCGTCCCTGGCTGAGGATCGCAATCCGGTCGGCCAACGCCTCGGCCTCTTCGAGGTAGTGCGTGGTCAACAGGATGGTCTTGCCGATATCCCGTAGCCCACCGATCATCTCCCAGGCCTTACGTCTGGCAGCAGGGTCGAAGCCGGTGGTCGGCTCGTCCAGGAAGAGCAGGGCCGGATCACCGACCAGGGCGATCCCGACGTCCAGCCTTCTCCTCTGGCCGCCCGAGAGTCGGCCCGTCCTGATGCCGGTAGCGGCCTCCAGGCCGACCAGGGAGATCACTTCGTCGACCGCCATCGGGTGGGCGTAGTAGCCGGCGAACATCTCGATCGACTCCCGAACCGTGAGCGCGGGTTCGAGGGCCGTCTCCTGGAGGACGATCCCGATGTCTTCCCGCCAGCCGGAGTCCGGCCGCCCGGGATCCTGGCCGAGGACCCGGGCCGAGCCCCCGTTCCGATCCATGTACCCCTCGAGGATCTCGAGCATCGTCGTCTTGCCGGCACCGTTCGGTCCGAGCACGGCAAAGATCTGACCGGGATCGACCGTGAGGTCGACGCCGTTCAGGGCCTGGACCTGGCCGAAGCTCTTGGCGAGACCGGTGACCTCGATCACTGCCTCGCCGGAGTCACGGCCGTCCGGCAAGCTCAATCGAGGTCCCGATGCTCGACCGAGAGGTTCACGTCATCGCGCTGCGAGAGATCGCTCCAGATCCGCTCGGCGACCGTGACCGACCGGTGGCGTCCCCCCGTGCACCCGATCGCGATGGTCAGGTGACTCTTGCCCTCGGCGACGTAGGCCGGGATCAGGAATTCCAACAGCGGCAGCAGCCGCCCGTAGAACTCCCCGGCCAGGGTGCCGGCCTCGACGAAATCCCTCACCTCGGCGTCGAGTCCCGTTCTGGGCCGCAGGTCGTCCTCATAGTGGGGATTGGGCAGGAACCGGACATCGAGGGTCAGGTCGGCATCCCTGGGCGGGCCGTTCTTGAAGCCGAAGGTGAGCAGGCTGACCGAGAGGCGGCCGGACTTGCCGGGCGAGATCATCTTCTCCCTGATCCGCTGGCGCAGCACCGGTGCACTGAGACCAGAGGTATCGATCACCAGGTCGGCACGGGTCCGAAGGGGGGCGAGCAGCTCCCGCTCGGCCCTGATCCCCTCCAGGGCACGGCCTTCCGGTGCAAGGGGGTGCCTCCGTCGGGTCTCCTTGTAGCGGTCGGTCAGGGTCTCTTCCTGGGCCTCGAGATAGAGGATCCGGACTCCGAGACCCTTCGCCTGCAGCTCGTCCAGTACCTGGATCAGCTGATCGAAATACTCGCCGCCCCGGGCATCCGAGACGACTGCGGCTCGCTCGACCCCGCTGCCCGGCAACCTGAACAGCTCCCCGAGTGACTCGATCATCTGCGGTGGGAGATTGTCGACGCAGAAGTAACCGCTGTCCTCGAAGGCCGCGATTGCCTCGGACTTGCCTGCCCCGGACAGGCCGGTGATCACGACGAGGTCGACGTCGCTCTTCGCCGGAGCGGCCTGGCCTGACTCATGTTCACGTTCGCTGGCCTTCATCCGATGCGATTGAGCTGCTCGTGTACCTCCCGGGCAACCCTACCGGGCAGGCCGGGCACAGCCTCGATCTCCTCGCGTGACGCACCGGCGAGGTTTTCGGGCGAGCCGAAATGGTTGAGGAGCAGCCGCTTCCGAGTCGGACCGACGCCCTTGATGCCGTCGAGAACGGACTCGGTCATCGCCTTGTCCCGTCGGCCCCGGTGATGGGCGAGGGCGAATCGGTGGGCTTCATCCCTGACCCGTTGGAGCAAAAGCGAAGCCTCGGAATCAGGGGCGAGCGTGAGGGGCTGGGTGGAGCCCGGCAGGTAGACCTCTTCCTCGCGTTTGGCCAGACCGATCACCGTCACACCCATGCCGACGAAGTCGTCGAGGGCCTTCAGCCCGGCCGCGAGCTGGCCCTTGCCGCCGTCGATGAGGACGAGTGACGGCAGCGATGCGAAGCTGGCGTCACGGGACTCATCATGGGGCGAGAGGTCGGCCTGGCTGCGGTACTGATCGAGCCTCCGGCTGAGGATCTCGGCCATCGCGGCATAGTCGTCCGGCCCCTCTCCCTCCTCCCGGTCCCTCACCCGAAACCTTCTGTAGTCGGACTTCTTCGGGCGACCGCCCTCGAAGACGACCATCGAGGCAACCGTGTGCTCGCCCCCGAGGTTCGAGATGTCGTATCCCTCGATGCGGACCGGGAGCTCCTCCATCCCCAGGGCATCGGCCAGGGCCGAGAGCGACTCCACGCGGCGCTGGCGCCGGTGCTCCTGCCTCAGTCTGTCCTGATCCAGAGCGAGCTTCGCGTTGCGCTCTGCCAGATCTCGCAGACGCCGCAGGTCGCCCCGCTCGGCAACCCGTACCTCGATCTGCTGGTCTCCCGAAAGATCGGTGAGGACCCGACCGGTCGATTCCGATCGCTCGGTCATCGCCCGACCGACGACGACCGTCTTCGGAATCGCCGGGGCAGTCGAGTAATAGCTCTCGAGGAATTCGGCCTGGACGGTTGCCTCATCGGTCCCTTCCGGGACCTCGAGGTAGAAGCTCTGACGTTCGAGGAGGATGCCGTCCCTTACCTGGAAGACCTGGGCGTTTGCATCGCGACCCTCGATCGCGATCCCGACCACGTCGGCCGTCCCGATGCTGGTACCCGAGACCCGCTGGCGTTCGAAGAGCGACTGGACCGCGTTGAGCCGGTCCCTGAAGGTCGCCGCTGCCTCGAAGTCCTGGTTGGCCGCCGCCTCCTCCATCCTGGTGCGGAGGTCGGCCTCTATCTGCCCGTATCGGCCGGACAGGAAGTCGATCACCTTGTCGATGTTGGCCCGGTAGGCCTCGCGGTCGATGTACCCGACACAGGGCGCCCCGCACCGCTTGATGTAGTAGTCGAGACAGGGGTTTCCCGAGCGTCTGCCCGGCTCTGTCCCGTCGCAGGTTCGGTACTGGAACAGCTTGCCCAGCAGGTCCAGGGTCGACCTGACCTTGCGGGCGGAGGAGAACGGGCCGAAGTAGACCCTCCCGGGCCGGTGCCTCTCCCTGGTGAAGTAGACCCGGGGGAACTCCTCGTCGAGTGAGACGGCGATATACGGGTACGACTTGTCGTCGCGAAGCTTGACGTTGAACCTGGGGCGATACCGCCTGACGAAGTTTCGCTCGGCGATCAGGGCCTCGGCCTCGTTCGTGGTCACCAGGAACTCGATCCGATCGACGAGCGCGGTCATCTCGGCATTGCCGCCGCTGAAGTGCGAGCCGACCCGCTTCCGGATGGAGCGAGCCTTGCCGACGTAGATCACCTGATCATCGACATCACGAAACAGGTAGACCCCGGGGGAATCGGGCAGCGCCTTGCGCTCAGTGACGATCTGGTGTTCCGTCTCGGCGGTCTCGGTCCGTTGGCTCACTGCCTCTAAGGGTAGGCACTGGGTAGGCTTGCCGACGCATCCCGTCGAATCCGACGCCAACGGTTGACCTGAATTACTGATGACCGAAAAGCAACCACCCAGCTTCAGCACACTCCGAATCGAGTCCGAGGGTGTTATCGCTGAGCTGGTGCTCGACCGCCCGGACT